>NZ_JAUZUU010000007.1:0-163405 GCF_031844225.1 Acinetobacter sp. RRD8 | reverse complement strand
CATTTCAGGAGGCTTGCAACACTTCTTGCAAAGATTTTTTATCGTGTGTTTATTTTTCAAACCAATAAAAATATAAGTAATTGTTATATATAGTTAATTTATTTTCATTGTTTTTGAATTTTATTGAGCACATTCAATAAAACCCCTCCACAAACACAATAAGATATTGTTTTATTTCAATTTAAATTATAATAGTCTTTGTCACATGACTTATATCGTTCAATTCACATTCTATTCTTGTTTGATTCTTCATCAACCTGGCGTTTATATACACAAAACTTGTTTTATCCGGTCTTCATCCAAGATACATAGGCCCTATTTAAATATGGAAATATTGATTGCAACGCTAAAAATTAAAAAGCCATCGCTATTGAGCAATGGCTTTTGGAGTACTGAGGAACAATTAGAATTTCATACTGACACGTGCCCAGTAATTACGTCCCATATTATTAAACTGCTCGGTTGTTGGTAAACCTGTCCCGGAAGCCCCCATTTTATTTAAGTGCTCGGTATAAGTCCGGTTTAGGACATTATCGACTCCGACTGATATATCCACGCTATCCATGACATGGTAGCTACCATTTAAAGACAAAGTGCCAAAGCCTGCGCTCTGCTTATTGTCATAACCAACGATATTACCTTCTCGTTCACTAATACGACTTTGACCATCTACTACACGCCACAATAATCCAAAATTATATTTGTCTTGAACATAGCGCAAGTTAACACGGGCTTCTAAAGGAGAGATTTGTGGCAATGGTGTATTGTCTGTGGTGTTTTCACCCCAAGCATACATGGCACTGATATCTGCCTGAATCGCGTCACTAAATTGATAACCAATTCCAGCTTCTGCGCCAGCGATGGTGGCATCGACATTTCTAGAATCTGCTGCGTTAATTCCATGACCTGTCTGCTTATCGGCATCATAATTAATTAAAATATAATCATTAATTAAGCCTGTATAAGCAGATATCCATGAATTCAGTGCACCATGATGATGTTGATAGCCGAGATCTAACTGCAAGGTTTTTTCAGTTTTTAGATCTTTAAACGTAGATAATGCTTCACCGTTCAAATCTGTTTTAAATAATTCCCAATAATCTGGCACACGCTCTACATAACCTAAACCAATATATGTCTTACCATCATCATGCTCTGGATGTGTATTTTCAAAACGAATGAAAGCACTCGGCAAAGTCTCTTTACGATCAATACCACGCTTAACTGAATCAATATTGACTTGATCAATACGCAAGCCTGAAACGACTTTATTATCATCTCCTAGATCGTAGCTCAATTCACCAAAACCACCAATGGATTGAAACTCCATATCTGTTGTTACAGGAGAGTTCATCATGGGTTTAGTCGAATGGTACATACCGCCCGCATGTTTATTTAATTGAGAGTCTACACCACTGACTAACTGTAGCTTATCCCACTCATGAGTCATTGATAGTCGTGAATTTAAAGTTCGACGTGTAACGGTCATGGCTTTATTAGGTTCATCAACTTGACGTAAGCTAAAATTATCCATGACATGGTCATTAAAGTTGTAGTTCACTTGTGCTTCTATCTTTTGGATCACATCCGTGACGTTGTGCTTTTCCACACGTAAACCTAGACTTTCGCGTGCGAACTTGGAACCGTCCATTACACGGCCAGCATAAACAGCTTCACCATCTGCCTTACCACCCGTCAGCTCTACCCAGGTATCTGTATCTGGAGTCCAGCCCAATGCCAGATCCGCATTCCAGCGCTCCCAATCTGAAGGTACAGTGGTTCCATCTCCATCTTGATAACTATTCGATACTGAACGATTGGTATTGAGGCGAATATATTTCTGTTCATCGCCTGCTGCGACTTCCACATTATGATCAAGACGTCCGAAAGATCCCATCAAGACACTGGCCTGACCGCGATAGTTTTGATCTTGATCAAACTGCTCCGGTGTACGTTCGAAAATCACTGTGGCCGCAGAGCCAGTATTGGCATACTGAACCGTTTGCGGTCCTTTAATCACCGAAATACGGTCATAGCTTTCCGGAGAAATATAAGAGGTCGGCGAATCCATACGACTTGGACAGGCGCCCAGGTTTTCGGTTCCATCAGTCAGGATTTTAATTCGTGAACCAAACATGCCGCGGAACGTCACATCCCCATTGGTGCCGGCACCGCTATTGACCGAACTAAAGCCAACAATACTTTGCAAATAATCCGCACCATCACTGGCAGGAATCGGTTGAATCGGCTGTTTTGGATCAGCGCGGACAATCAGCCCATTGGCATCATTACCTGCTGCTGACGTCACCACAATCGGGGCAAACGTTTGCACCGGCATGGCATCATTGGCCATCGCCACCGAAGAATAACAAGCAACACAAATCGCAGCCGCAAGTGGCTGTAAAGAAAATTTAGGCTGAGCCATTTCTCTATCTCACTAAATACATAAATTAGGCACGGCTTGAGTCAATACCAACCCAAGCTGAAAAATGCAGATTTATGCAGGCAGTGGTGGCGCTCGCCCCTGAGGAATTAAGAAGAGTTGCTGAAGGACAAACCAGACATGCTTAAAGGTTTTTTGATAGGCAATTAAACGGACATGAATCCGGTCAAGTACCTGTTTGATGTCCAGATCAGGCGGTAAGACTAAATTGGCATGAACCTTACAGTACTGACACTGATGATTGGCATCATGATGATCATGTTGAAGATGACCGGATTGGACAAGGTGGCTATGCTCGCCAGCGCTATGCTGCGCATGGGCATCTGTGGCGATAAAAAGCGCACGCGTGATGGTTTCACAGACCGGAGCAACCTGATATTGCTTCGGTAACAAAGGCTGTAAAAATACAGCAATCTGTAGAAACACAGCTGCAAATGTAAATAGCAGCCCCGCGCGTAAAAACACAGGCTATTCCTAAAATATGCTTATGCTGATTATACCAAAGCCCAATCAGAATTGGGCTTTGCTAGACCATTTAAATAAACTTTAAAATGATCCTAGCGTTTCACTGCCACTTTGTCTTTATTACGCTGGCGGACCAGTTTTTCCACTTTTTCACGTGCACGTTGACGTTTTAATGGCGATAAATAATCGACAAATAATTTGCCATTTAAGTGATCCATTTCATGTTGGATACACACAGCGAGAAGTCCGTCAGCATCGAGCTCAAATGCTTGACCTTCCAGATTAATTGCCTCGATTTTTACGCGTGACGGACGATCAACTTTATCGTATATTTGAGGAACTGATAGACAGCCTTCTTCGTAGGGCTGCGTTTCTTCAGTCAATGGTGTGATTTTGGGGTTAATAAACACCATCGGTTGATCTTTATTTTCAGACAGATCCATAACAATCAGCTGAATATGACGATCCACCTGAGTCGCGGCAAGTCCGATACCTGGTGCTTCATACATGGTTTCAAACATATCCGCAGCGAGCTGACGAATTTCATCAGTCACTTCTTCGACAGGTTGTGCAATGGTACGAAGACGGGGATCCGGGAAACTTAAAATAGGTAATAAGGCCATACTGCGTCCTCAATTATGCCATTGATCAAAAAACCAAATGAAGGGAATGCTTCATCAAAAAAATGTGTGTAAGATCGTTATTATAACGCAACTACGCACATAATTTTAGGAATTATGATAATGAAAAAGGTTTTGAAGGGCATGCCATTTTTTAGTGCCTTGGGGTTTAAAAATCAGATGCTGGCACTTGCCGTCTGTGTTGGCGTCAGTATGGGGACCATTCATTCTGCCGAGGCAGCACCTGCACGCAACGTCAATCCACCGGCATTAAAAGCCAATGCACCGAACGTTTATGTGGTGAAAAAAGGCGATACGCTTTGGGATATCTCGAAACGCTTCCTGAAAAATCCGGTACGTTGGCCGGAAATCTGGGCCAGTAATAAGCACGTGAAAAATCCACACTGGATTTTCCCGGGTGACCGCCTGCTGATGTGTGATTACCAAGGCCGTCCGATTATTGGTAAAGACGAAGGTGATGGTTGTGAAGGTATTATCAGCCGCTATCTAGGCATTACTTCTCTGCAACCCCAGATTCGTGCTGAATCTTTAAATAATACCATTCCAGTGATTCCGCTTGAGCATATCAAGCAGTGGCTAGAACGCTATACCCTTCTGGCGCCTGATTCAGTTCAAGGTACGCCATATATCCTCGGAACTGCAGATCAGCGCGTACTGGCAGGCAAAGGCCAGAAAGTTTATGCACGTGGTCACGGTCTGGAAGTTGGCCAACGCTATGCGGTGTATCGTGAAGCTGAACCGTATGTATTTACGGATGCAAACGGCAAGAAATATACGGCTGCACTCGAGCTGCAACAGGTGGCATCTGGTATTGCGGTACGTGGCGAAGGTGATGTCACCACGCTTGAACTAACAGATAGTTACAATGCTGAAGTCCGTCGTGGTGATCGCGTCTTGCCTGAATACGATCCAATGTTACCGACCCTGTTCTATCCGACCAATGCAGAAAATATTGCTGCCGGTGGCCAGATTGTGCGTGTATTGGGATCAATTGGTACTGCAGCACGTCATAGTGTGGTCACCATTGACCGTGGTACGGCACATGGGGTTCAGACGGGTCATGTCTTTAGTGTGAATCAAAAAGGTGAAGTGGTCACTGATCCTAAAACTAAAGAACGTGTGCAATTGCCAGGTGAGCGTATTGGCCAGATCATGGTATTTAAAACCTTCGATCAGTTGAGCTATGCCTATGTGCTGGAAAGTGAATTACCAATCAAGGTTGGTGCAGGAATTCAAGCACCTCTTTTAGATGAATAAATATTTGTCTAAATAAAAAACTCAATAATAAGAAGACAACCCTATAGGTCTCAATATGCTGAACCCGTTATCGCGCGCGCAACTGGAAACAATTATGTTATGGTATCTGGTTCAGCATTCCCTTTCGAGTTTCTATAAAATCAGTCAACATTATGCCGAACTGGCCCATGCCCTTCAGCCGGATCAAGCCCCTGTCTGGCAGGCACTCGGTATTCATGCCAATCATGTACAGCGCTTAAAAGAATTTTCTCTTCCCGAAGCCCAGCAGAAATTTCAGCGTTGTCTGCAGCAGATCCAGCAGGATAGTGACTTTGTTTTATTGCATGGCGATCCGCATTATCCGCAGCAGTTGCATCCTTATACAGATAAACCCCCAATCATTTTTGGTCAGGGTAGACCCGATACCCTACTTCAGGCACAGATTGCCATTGTGGGCAGCCGCAAACCCAGTCCACACGGCCGGCAAGTAGCTTATGATTTTGCTTTTTACCTGAGTGAACAGGGTTTTTATATCAATAGCGGTCTGGCACATGGTATTGATGAAGCAGCTCATCGGGCTGCCATACAACATCAGGGGACAATTGCAGTGATGGCGACCGGACTGGATCAAACCTATCCAGTACAGCATCAGTCACTGCGCCAGCAAATCATTGAGCATGGCGGTGCCGTCATCAGTGAGTTTCTGCCAGATACACTGCCTTTGCAGCACCATTTCCCACGGCGCAACCGAATTGTCAGTGGTTTAAGCCTAGGCATCATTGTGGCAGAGGCTGCATTAAAAAGTGGTTCTCTGATTACGGCTAAACTGGCAGCCGAGCAAGGCAAAACCGTGTTTGCCATTCCGGGACATATTTATAGTGAGCATTATCAGGGCTGCCATCAATTGATTCGTGAGGGCGCGATTCTGATTGACCATCCACAGCAGGTCATCGAAGAACTGGCACTGGCGACGCAATGGCAAGCTTTGGAAAACATCGCCAAAACGAAAGTTACTGAAGCGACATCACAGCAAATTCCGCCGCATCTGCTCAGTCTGTATAACCAGCTGGACTGGGTGGGACAGACTCTGGATCAGCTGGGAATGCAGGTGCAGCAAGAGGTATCTTCCCTGACCAGTCAACTGATGGAACTGGAGTTACTCGGGTTTTGCACCCAGCAAGCCGGCCTGTATCTACGTTGTCGGATTCTCAAATAAGGTTCACAATAGCGCTTTGTTGTTTAATATAAGGTATCCACATGATCACTACCTCTGTTGCCGAAGCAGCAGCATGGCTTAAAGACGGACAAGTCTTGGCATATCCCACAGAGGCTGTTTGGGGCTTGGGTTGCGACCCCTATAATGAACAGGCATTTCATCAGATTTTAGAATTGAAGCAACGCCCGATTGAGAAAGGTGTGATTCTGCTGGCAGCTCATCTTTCACAGGTGGAACATCTGTTGCAGGATCTGACTGAGGAAATGCGTGAACAGGTGATTGAATCCTGGAGTAATGATCGGCCAGCAGAACGAGCCACCACCTGGCTGCTTCCTGCCCATCAGGAGATTCCTGGCTGGATTAAGGGCAAGCATCCCAAAGTTGCAGTCCGTGTCACCAACCATCCGCTCTGTGTAGCCTTGTGTCAGGCCTTTGGCGGTTTTATTGTTTCGACCAGCGCCAATCCTGCCGGAATGGAACCTGCGCGCTCACTGCAGGATGCGATCCGCTATTTTGACCAGAATCTGAATTATCTGAATGGTGACTTAGGCTTAAGCCAGCAACCAAGCCGGATCATTGATGCAGTGACTGGCGTAGTTATTCGTGACTGAGTCCTGTCTGATTTGGTCGGGACACTCAAGCCCGACTAAAGTTTTAAGACAAAAAAAAGCTCAGCCATATAGGGATGGCTGAGCATAAAAAAGGATGTGCATAAATCACATCCAGAGGGTTCAGAAAATCTCTGGGAGTCTGATAAAACAAGGATTTTCTTGCTTGATCATTCTCGATGGGCGCATTATGAAAGAAACTGAGTACAACGACAAGTACAATAAAACAATCAAATAATACATATTTTCTATTAATAGCAAACAATTTTTGACCAATATTCAAAATATCTTGCTCTTTCTATTCTCTTTTTAAAATAAAACGATATTTTTCTATTTGTTTTAACATTTGAAAATTAGCATTTAAAAGGGGATTTCAATTAAAAAAAATTGTTCAAAAGATCAATATTTAATCAGAAAAAATTCTTAATCAGCTCTTTTAATTCCTGATTAAGCGGATCTTCCGGGATATTGTGCCCAGAGGATTCCGAGTAAAATGATGCCACCGCCGATACTGTGATACATGGTCCAGGCTTCGCCCAGCCACAAATATGCGACTACTGCGGTAAAGACAGGCATCAGATTCATAAAAATACTGCTGCGATTGGGACCAAGTTGTTGCACAGCCATCATCCAGAACAAGGGTGCGGCAATAGAAGGAAAAATTCCGGCATAGATAATGCTGGCTGCATTAGCATGATTGATGCTATCCAGACCTAAAATCAATACCAAAGGAATATGATAGAGAAAGGCCATAAAAATCTGGATATACAGGCTCACTAAGAGTGGAATCTGAATCTGCCATTTTTTCAGAAACACGCCATAACAGGCATAGAAAAATACTGCGATCAACATCAACAGATCGCCAATATAACTTTCACCGACAGTTAAAAACTGCAGGCCCTGCCCTTGTGCCATGACATACATCAAACCAATAAAGGACAAGAGACTTCCCAGCACTGCAGTCTGTGTCGGGCGAATCTTTAAAACAAAAATACCTACGATAATGGTAAAAATAGGAATAAAGGCATTAATCAGGCCCATATTGGTCGCAGTGGTGTAGTGTGCCGAGCTATAGGCTAGCCCCTGATACAGCACCATTCCCAGCGCACTCAAAACAGCAAAATGTCCGAGATGCGGACGGATCTGCGGCCATGCTGCTTTGACTTTAGGCAACATGAATGGAGTTAAAATCAGTAAGGCCAAGGCCCAGCGGTAGAAACTGATACTGATGGGAGAAATATAATCTGCCACATAACGGGTAACCGTCATATTCAGAGACCAAATCAAAACTGCGGCCAGTGGTAAGGCCATGGCCCACCAGACTGCCTTTTGTTGCTGTGTCATACTTTCATCCATGAGTCGCTGGTCTTGTTATTAAGCTATGCCTATTCGCGCATCCTAGCATAATAGATTTTTCACATAATATTGAGGCAATTTGCAGCTTTAAGTAACTGAGCTCACCTGTTTCTACTTGTGCTGAAAGCGAATACCCGTTAAAACAAATACCGTTCAGTCGCAATAAACAGGAAATCTAATGACTCGCTCTGTATATGACATTCCAGTCAAAACTATTGAAGGAACAGAAACCACTTTAAACCATTACCAGGGTAAGGTTTTGCTGGTGGTTAACGTCGCATCTAAATGTGGCTTGACGCCGCAATATGAAGGCTTACAAAAACTGTATCAGGACAAAAAAGCGGAAGGTTTGGAAATTCTTGGCTTCCCTGCCAATAACTTTTTGGAACAGGAACCGGGTAGCGAAGCCGAGATTCAGGAATTCTGTTCAGTGAATTATAAAGTCGACTTCCCGCTATTTGCTAAAATCTCTGTCGCAGGCGAAGACAAGCATCCTTTATATACCACCCTTACGCAAGCGATCCCGGAACGCATCGGTGAAGGCCCTTGGTGGAAAGATCTGGTCGATTATGGCCTAACGCCAAACCAGCCACCAGAAGTACTATGGAACTTTGAAAAATTCCTGATCAATAAAAATGGTGAAGTGGTGGCACGTTTTGCACCGGATATTACTGCGGATGATCCACGGATTGTCGATGCAGTGAACGCAGAACTTGCAAAATAATTCTCGATTATTCTCATAAGCTTCAAGCTTGAAATAAGTATCTATTTTCTTGATAGATACTTATTTTTTTAAAACCGCTATTTAGCTAAATTGAGATTAACCGGACATATCTTCAAAATGATTGCAGGCCGAACAAGCCAATTTGGTGAGAACAAAGTACTTCTTTACCAGTTTTTAATAATCTTTTTCCTGTTTTTAAATAAGGAAACATTCGGAACCCAGAAGAATTGTTATGAGTTTGCAACAATCTTTTTTATCTCCATAGTTTGTCCTTATATTAAATACTACTCAAATTCCATCACCTGTATCGAGACCCTGATTCCATGTCCAAGATTCTTGCCAATGCTGTCCTTCCTTTCGCATTATTTAGCTCTGGAATTTTACTGATGGGCTGTGAACAGGCTGTCGAAGCACCGGCTGAACAGGCAGATACCACGACCTCAGATCTGGAACCAGCCTCTCAGCAACAGAGTTCAGCAGCACAAACCGAACTTAAATCGGGCAATATGTTTTATATGGTTCGTGATGTCGCCGACTTGCAGCTCAAGGCCGGCAGTTATGTGGAACAGTTAAAACAGACCCAGACCGAACTGCAAACGGCGGTCGAAGCTAAAGATACCCAGCAACTGGAGTCCACTGCGACCCAGCTACAACAGCAACTTAGCAGTTTTAATCAGGTGTTAGGCAACCTGAACTTGAAAAGTCAGGAAATTGACCAGATTCGTGACAACATTATGACCGCCAATCAGCAAGTTCTGGCTTCTCCTCTTTTAAATGGTCAGGTGGATTTCAGCCAAGTGAACTTGAAAAAGATTGAATCCCAGATGGTTAATGTGCAATCCGAAATGGTCAAACTGGCCGGCTTGCTGATCCAGAATCCAGATCAGGAATCAGAGAGCAATACTGATCAGGACAATACTTAAAATACCTAAAAATCTCATTTTGAGGCGATTGATCGAAACCCACCTTCCTCAATCGTCTTGCAGGCTATACACTGTTATGGATTATAAAAATTATATTTAGATCAAGAATTTTCATCTAATCAGATCATCAGGAGTTCAATCATGTCGAATTCAGTGCTGTATTCTGTGGTTCCAGTCACATCCCGGCTTGATCTGAAAGATCCTTTTATTTTTACCGTTCATCATCAAGATCATTATCCGCAAGGCAATGTCGAATTAGGCACAGTTTCCCCGCCACAGCAGCATGAATATGACATGTATTATGGCGAGAGTATTCCCGGCTTTCCGGAGCATCCGCATACTGGCTTTGAAACCATTACCATTGTCGAGCGCGGTTATGTCGATCATTTTGACTCGCTTGGAAATTCGGGCCGTTATGCCGCGGGTGATGTGCAATGGCTGACCACTGGCAATGGAGTACAGCACTGCGAGATGTTCCCATTGGTTCATCAAGATCAGGACAATCCGCTGGAGCTGTTTCAAATCTGGCTCAATTCCTCACCGGAACAGAAAAAACAGCCTGCCGATTATAAAATGTTGTGGCGTGAACAGATTCCACATGTATTTTCAGCCGATGCGGCCGGACGTAAAGCAGATATTCGGGTCATTTCAGGACAGTTTAAACAGACTCAGGCACTGGATCGTCCGCCACATTCATGGGCAGCTATTCCAGAGAATCAACTCAATATTTATTTAATCACTTTAAAACCGGAAGCAGAATTAATCATTCCTGCCAGCACAGCTACTGCAACGCGTTTTTGTTATTTTTATCAAGGCAAAAGCTTAGAACTGGAAGGACAGAAGATAGCGCCAAAGCATCTACTGGAACTCAAACCGGATGCAGATATTCAGCTCAAAGGCGGTTTACTGGAATCGCATATTTTATGGCTGGAGGGTGAACCGATTGGCGCACCGGTTGCCATGCATGGGCCTTTTGTTTTGAATAGTGCGCAAGAGCTGGAGACTGCTTTTCGCCGTTATCGCGAAACCCAATTTGGTGGCTGGCCTTGGCCAAGTGCTGAACCATCATTTCCACCAGAACACCCGCGTTTTGCCAGTTATGACGGTGGTCAACGCGAAGAATATCCAGAACAAAGAAGCCACTGAATAGTGGCTTCTTTGTCGAGTCAATATTTTATTTCTTCGGGCTTTTGACCACGACCAGTTTCTTCTGCACAAACTCTCTGAAACCATCAATCGACAGTTCATGACCATAACCGGAGTTTTTGATTCCACCAAATGGTAACTCCGGTGTAGTATCGGTAAACCAGTTAATCCAGATCATGCCAGTTTCTACCCGTGACGCCAGTTTTTTAGCGCGCTCAATATCCTGAGCATGAATCACGCCGCCCAGACCATAATTGGAATCATTGGCAATTTCGACAATTTTATCATCATCCTTCGCGACATAGATTTGCGCCACCGGACCAAAGAATTCTTCATACCAAGCATCATTCTCACGCGTGATATTTTCCAGAATGGTCGGTGCATAGAAATTGCCTTGATGTTCTACGGCTTTAGCACCAGTAACTACAGTTGCACCTTGTGCTACGGCCTTTTCGACCTGCTTGCTGAGTTTTTCCAGTGCGTCTTTTGAAGACAGCGGTCCTAAAGTGGTTTCAGGATCGAGCGGATCACCCAGTTTTAACTGTTCAAAAGCTTTCAGCATGCCTGCCTTGAATTGTTCGGCAATTTTTTCATGCAAGATAAATCGCTTCGCTGCTGTACATACCTGCCCGGCATTATTGACACGCGCCTGACAGCCTAACTTGATCGCGCGTTCCAGATCTGCATCATCGAGTACGATAAATACATCATTACCGCCCAGTTCCAGTGTGGATTTTTTAAGATGTTTGCCCGCCTGTTCAGCGACTGCACTGCCCGCACCTTCTGAACCTGTGAGTGCCACACCACGCACACGCTTGTCTGCAATTACTTCCGCGACCTGATCACTGCTGATAAACAGATTGGTCCAGACACCTTTGGGTGCGCCTGCATCCAAGACCAGTTTTTCAAAGGCTTCCGCACATTGCGGTACAATGCCAGCATGTTTTGCCAGAACCGGATTACCAATCGCACAGTTCGGCGCAAAGACGCGCATCAGTTGATAAAATGGGAAATTCCACGGTTCCACCGCCATGATAATACCCAGTGGATGATGCTCAACCCAGGCCTCACCCAGTTCCGTTTCATAGGACACGGGCGCTAAAAATTCTTTGGCATGATCAGCATAGTATTCGGCAATTTTGGCGCAGGTTTCGATTTCACCTTCACCCTGCTTGATCAGTTTACCCATATCCAGCGTCATGAGCTTCGCCAGTTCAGACTTTCGTTCTCGCATATTGCTGGCCAATTTGCGCAGTACTTCAATACGAGTATCGACCTGTTGTGACCAGTCTGACTTTAGGATTTGTTCTGCTGTATCGAGTGCATTTTGAATATCTTGATCGCTATGGGATGGATAGTCTTTCAATTTTTGATTGGTAAATGGATTAATAGATTGATAAGCCATGATTTTCCCTTTTTCAATTATAAGTTTCGCCCGTTCAAAACCCAATCGCATCAAGTTATAACAAGCGAGTATCTGTTCGAATTATTTAACTTATCACTGATTTTTTTATGGCGTCTGTCTGCTTACAGATTGGTTCAAAACATTACTGAGAGCAGGTAAAAGTTATATTGAGTGGTACAAATTAAAAAAGTAATTCTATTTATAAGAGATTAAATACAATAAAAACTAGGGAATAAATTAGAAAACACTCAATAAATTGTTTTATTGAAATACTGCGTTTCATAGGTAAGATATTATATAACTAAATAACCAAATTATTAAAAATGAATAAACCTCAAATTATTTTCGATTTTCTTTGTAGAATTGAACTAATTGTAAAACAAAAGAAAGAGAGTCCTTTTGAATGCATGGCTAGAGGGTTAGAAATATCTGATTATAATGATCTAAATCTTTTAAGAATAAAATTAGCACAAAATGTATATGATGTTGCCGAATTCATAGAAGCTGATCATGGTATGGATTTACTGGATAAAACATGGATCAAAGATCTAATTTCTTTATTAATGGCTGATTTAAGCAATGCTCACGATTTTTATAATATAGCCAATAAACTTTTTCCATCGACCAAGAATTTTATAGGTTCACAGATTCGTCTTTGGAAATTGGTTAATGGTCAAAATGAAAAATTGGCTAGTGAATCTATATTAAAAATTAAAGAAAATACCAATCTTTTACTTCAAGATTTGGTTCAAAACTCATTGATAGATGATCATGTTAAAGCATTTTTAATAAAAAAATTAAGAAAAATTCTCGAAGCTTTGGATTACTACCAAATATATGGTAATGAAGGACTTATCGAAGTACTCGAAGAATCAATAGGTCATGCTTTTACAAATAAAAAATATGAAGATTTTCTAAAATCTGAAAATAGCAAAGCGTGGAAAGAATATTTAGTAATCGTTAGTACGACCTTGGCTGCATCTGATAGCTTTATATCTATTACAAATAATATCAGAAATTTTCTCCCATAAAAAAACCACCCTTTCGGGTGGTTTTTTCAATCTCAAACCGTCTCTTATTGAGCGCGGTTTTTGATTTTGCGGATCGTTTCCAGCTGAGCAGCAGTTTCTGCAAGAGCAGCCAAAGCAGCAGCAGAGTCCAAATCGCTCTTTTGATTCGCAAGCAATGCTTCAGCGTGTTTACGCGCTTCAACAATAGCTGCTTCATCTAAGTTTTCTGCACGGACTGCAGTATCTGCAAGAACCGTAACAACATGCGGTTGAACTTCTAGAACACCACCAGATACATAGATCAACTCTTCTGTACCGTTTTCCAAAATAACGCGGATCGCGCCAGGTTGGAGCAAAGTTACCAACGGAGCATGGCCAGGCATAATACCCAACTCACCGCCAGCACCTTTTGCAATTAGCATAGTTATAGTGCCTGAGTACAAAGACTCCTGAACACTTACAACATCACATTGCATAGTCGCCATGAGAATCTCCTAAATTAGAGTAGCTAATTAAAGTTTCTCGGCTTTAGCAATAACTTCGTCAATACCACCAACCATGTAGAACGCTTGTTCTGGGATATGATCGTATTCACCAGCTAGAAGACCTTTAAAGCCACGAATCGTTTCTTTAAGAGATACTAATTTACCAGGAGCACCAGTAAATACTTCAGCTACGTGGAACGGTTGAGAGAAGAAACGCTGGATTTTACGCGCACGGTAAACAACCAGTTTATCTTCTTCAGCAAGCTCGTCCATACCAAGAATCGCGATGATGTCTTTAAGCTCTTTATAACGTTGCAATACGTTCTGTACAGAACGTGCAATTTCATAATGCTCTTGACCAACAACTAACGGATCTAACTGGCGTGAAGTTGAGTCTAGTGGATCGATCGCTGGGTAAATACCAGAAGATGCGATGTCACGGCTCAATACAACAGTTGCGTCCAAGTGAGCAAACGTTGTAGCAGGCGATGGATCTGTTAAGTCATCGGCAGGTACGTATACCGCTTGGATTGACGTAATAGAACCAGACTTAGTCGATGTAATACGTTCTTGAAGAACACCCATCTCTTCTGCAAGTGTAGGCTGGTAACCTACTGCAGATGGCATACGACCTAGAAGTGCTGATACTTCAGTACCCGCTAGTGTATAACGATAGATGTTATCTACGAACAATAGTACGTCACGGCCTTTACCGTTTTCGTCTTTCTCGTCACGGAAATATTCAGCCATGGTCAAACCAGTCAACGCTACGCGTAAACGGTTACCCGGTGGCTCGTTCATCTGACCGTAGACCATTGCTACTTTGTCTAGAACGTTAGAATCTTTCATTTCGTGATAGAAGTCGTTACCTTCACGAGTACGCTCACCAACACCAGCAAACACAGATAAACCTGAGTGAGCTTTCGCGATGTTGTTGATCAATTCCATCATGTTTACAGTTTTACCAACACCGGCACCACCGAACAGACCAACTTTACCACCTTTTGCGAACGGGCATAGCAAGTCAATGACTTTAATACCAGTTTCTAAAAGGTCAGTAGAAGCCGCTTGTTCTGCATAAGAAGGCGCTTGACGGTGAATTGGTAAACGCGCTTCAGTCGCAACAGGACCAGCTTCGTCGATCGGGCGACCAAGAACGTCCATGATACGGCCTAGAGTCGCTGTACCTACTGGTACAGAAATCGGCGCGTTAGTGTTAGTTACGTTCAAACCACGCTTAAGGCCTTCAGTAGAACCCATTGCAATAGTACGAACTACGCCATCACCAAGCTGTTGCTGAACTTCTAAAGTAGTTTCAGTACCATCTACTTGGAGAGCGTCATAGATCTTAGGAACGCTGTTGCGTTCAAACTCGACGTCGATAACCGCGCCGATGATCTGAATGATACGACCGCTATTCATTGCTGTCTCCTCAATTCAAAATAATGTTAAACGGCAGCGGCACCACCAACGATCTCAGAAATTTCCTGAGTAATCGCGGCTTGACGCAGCTTGTTATAAATAAGTTGCAGGCTCTTAATGATCTCGCCTGCGTTGTCTGTCGCTGCTTTCATAGCGACCATACGTGCAGACTGCTCACATGCGATGTTTTCAATCACACCTTGATACACCACAGACTCGATATAGCGAACCAACAAGCCATTTAAAAGCTCTTCAGCTTCAGGCTCGTAGATATAATCCCAACCGTATTGACGGTTCAGATTCTTGTCTTCTTCAGCAGCAGCCAAAGGAACAAGTTGTTCGATTTTTTGATTTTGAGTCATGGCATTGACAAAGCCGTTTGACACTAGATAAATACGATCTAACTCGCCTTTATCATAAGCGTCCAACATCACCTGTACAGAACCAGATAACTGCTCAAGACTTGGGGCATCGCCGACTTGCGTCGTCGCACCAAGCACTTTACCGCCGTAGTTTTTAAAAAACGAAACCGCTTTTTGACCAATTAAAGCAAATTGAACTTCAATTGACTGCTCTTGTTGCTGTTGAACGTGTTTAACCACTTTCTTGAACAGGTTAATGTTCAAACCACCAGCAAGGCCACGATCTGAAGACACAATGATATAGCCAACGCGCTTAACCGGGCGTTCAACCATATAACGGTGTTTGTATTCAGGGTTCGCTTGGACCAAATGAGCAATTACACGGTGCATATTTTCGGCATACGGACGGCCTTGAGCCATGCGCTCTTGCGCACGACGCATCTTAGAAGCTGCTACCATTTGCATCGCTCGAGTAATCTTCTGCGTGCTCTTGATACTAGCTACTTTGGCGCGAATTTCTTTTAAATTTGCCATACGCTTAACCTAGTATTCGAAAGCCCTTGCGAGCTTCCGAAGGTTGATTCCGTGAACCAAACCGACACTAAATTCAACAGAGGTTGAAATTAGTAAGTTTGAGTCGCTTTAAAGCTTTCAATACCTGCTTTGATTGCAGCTTCGATGTCTTTGTTGTAATCACCAGAGGCATCGATTTGTTGCATTAACGCAGCATGTTCTGAACGGAAGTAAGAAATTAACGCAGCATCAAAGTCTACGATTTTCTTAACGTCTACGTCAGCCATGTAGCCTTCGTTAGATGCATAAATTGAAACAGCTTGGTCAGCAATTGAGTATGGAGCATATTGTTTTTGCTTCATTAACTCAGTTACACGTTGACCATGTTCAAGTTGCTTACGAGTTGCTTCGTCAAGATCAGAAGCGAACTGAGCAAATGCTGCCAATTCACGGTATTGCGCCAAAGCAGTACGGATACCACCAGACAATTTCTTGATGATCTTAGTTTGCGCTGAACCACCAACACGAGATACAGAGATACCCGCGTTCACAGCAGGACGAATACCTGCGTTGAATAATGATGTTTCAAGGAAGATCTGACCATCAGTAATCGAAATTACGTTGGTTGGTACGAATGCAGATACGTCACCCGCTTGAGTTTCAATAATCGGCAATGCAGTTAATGAACCAGTTTGGCCTTTAACTTCACCGTTAGTGAATTTCTCAACGTAGTCAGCAGATACACGAGAAGCACGTTCAAGTAGACGCGAGTGTAGATAGAACACGTCACCTGGATACGCTTCACGACCTGGTGGACGGCGTAAAAGCAATGAAATTTGACGGTAAGCAACAGCTTGCTTAGACAAGTCATCATAAATGATTAACGCATCTTCACCGCGGTCACGGAAGTATTCGCCCATTGTACAGCCAGAATACGGAGCTAGATACAGCATTGCTGCTGGATCAGCTGCAGCTGCAGCTACAACAGTTGTATACGCCATAGCGCCAGTTTCTTCTAGCTTGCGTACCACGTTAGCGATAGTCGATTGTTTTTGACCGATTGCTACGTATACACATTTAATGCCAGAGTTTTTCTGAGCGATGATCGCGTCGATCGCCATTGCTGTTTTACCAGTTTGACGGTCACCAATGATCAACTCACGTTGACCACGGCCTACAGGGATCATTGTATCTACTGATTTATAACCAGTTTGTACAGGTTGATCCACTGATTGACGCCAAATTACGCCTGGTGCTACTTTTTCAACAGCATCAGTTAATTTTGCATCAATAGGGCCTTTACCATCAATCGGGTTACCCAAAGCATCTACTACACGGCCTAAAAGTTCTGGACCAACCGGAACTTCTAATACACGACCTGTGCAACGCGCTTTTTGACCTTCTTGAAGGCTTAAGTAGTTACCTAAAACAACGACGCCCACTGAATCCTGTTCTAGGTTCAGTGCCATACCGTAAAGGCCGCCGTCGAATTCGATCATTTCACCGTACATAGCGTCAGCTAAGCCGTGAATACGCACAATACCGTCGGAAACCATAACAATGGTTCCTTCGTTCTTAGCGGTTGCGCTGGTGTCCAGATCGCCGATACGCTGTTTAATGAGCGCACTGATCTCGGATGGATTCAGTTGTTGCATTGCGCTATACCTCAATCTTTTTAAAGTTCAGTCTTCTTATTTCTTAAGCAAGAAGACGAGTACGCATTTTTTCAAGCTTGTTAAGCGCAGAATCATCTATCACTTGGTCGCCTGCACGAATAACTACACCAGCAATCAGCGCTGGGTTAACTTCTACAGAAACATTTACCGCCGCTTCGAATTTTTTCTCTAATGCGTGAGTAAGAAGTTGTTCCTGTACAGAAGTCAATGGGAATGCTGATTCAATCACAACATCCACAGTATTGTTATTCTGTGATTTAAGCTGCTCATATTCTGCTGCAATCTCAGGAAGAAGAACCAAACGGTTATTCTCTGCAAGCAATGTCAGGAAGTTAGACACTGCTGCAGTTTGGTCTTCACCTAAAACTTTCGCAAAAAGAGCCACCTGCTCAGCAGGTGTAAGCTCAGGGCGATTTAGATAAGCTGAAAATGCTTCGTCTTGCACCGCAGCACTGAGCAATTCAAGTGCTGTTGACCAAGAGTCAGTTGCACTTTGCTCAGAAGCGTAAGCAAATGCTGCTTTAGCGTATGGGCGTGCCAACGTCAAGAGTTCAGCCATAATCCGCCTCTCTTAAAGTTTAGCAGCCAGCTGAGTCAGCATGGCATTGTGAGCTTCTGCATCAACTTGCTGGCTAAGAATTTTCTCAGCACCAGTTACTGCAAGAGCAGCCACTTGTTGACGCAATTCTTCGCGAGCAGCATTGATTTCAGTATCAACAGCTTCTTTAGCCTGTTGACGAATACGCTCACCTTCAGCCGCAGCTTGGGTACGCGCTTCTTCGATCAATTGTGCACCACGACGGTTCGCTTGTTCGATCAATTGAGCCGCTTGTGCTTTTGCCGCGTCTAACTCAGCTTTCACTTGTGCTTGCGCATCTGCAAGGTCAGCCTTCGCTTTTTCAGCAGCATTTAAGCCATCAGCGATTTTACGCTGACGTTCACTAATCGCATTGATTAGTGGTGGCCATACAAACTTCATGCAGAATGCGACAAAAATCGCAAACGCAATCGCTTGGCCAAACAATGTGAGGTTGATATTCATTGCAAATTCCTCAAATAGTGAATTTCGGAATTAAGCTGATTAACCTACAAATGGATTAGCGAAGATGAAGAACAAGCCAATACCAACACCGATCATAGGCACAGCATCAAGAAGACCCGCGATTAAGAACATACGAGTTTGAAGTTGTGGAGCCAATTCTGGTTGACGAGCTACAGCTTCAAGGAAACGGCCGCCTAGAAGACCAAAACCAATCGCAGTACCTAAAGCACCGAAAGCGATCAAGATAGCAGATGCAATTGCAACTAGACCTAAAGTGAGTTCCATGATAATTCCTCAGAGGTTAGGTTTTATACCAAATTAAGTTAAAAAATTGTGTGCCCAACCATCCGTTGACAGTTAGGCAATACCATTAATGCTTTTCGCTTGCCATACTCATGTACACGATAGTCAACATCATGAAAATGAATGCTTGTAGCGTAATAATCAAAATGTGGAAAATCGCCCAAGGCACAGACAACGCCCACTGGATCCAGAACGGTAATAACGCGATAAGAATGAAGATTAACTCACCCGCATACATGTTACCGAACAGTCGTAGAGCCAATGAAACTGGTCGCGCCAAGAAAGTAGTCAATTCCAACAATAAGTTGAATGGAATTAAAAGCACTTTAGCAACTGGATTACTTGGGTTAAATGGGTTCAGTGCTAACTCACCAACGAAGCCGCCAACACCTTTCTCACGAATACTATAGAAAATAATTAAGAAGAATACAGAAATAGACATACCGAGGGTAATGTTTGGATCTGTAGTCGGAACAATTTTAAAGTAAACCTGATGAGGGTCTACACCCAGCATAGAAGCAATCGCGTGTTGAGCTACATAAGGAATAAAGTCAACAGGGATCAAATCCATCAAGTTCATGAGGAAAATCCACACGAAAATGGTTAATGCTAAGGGTGCAATTAATCGAGACTTCCCGTGGAAGGTATCACGTACACTTGAATCTACAAACTCGATAATCATTTCAATTGCAGACTGGAACTTGGTAGGAACACCAGCATTAGCCGCTTTCGCAACCAACCAGAACAACAAACAGAAAATCAGACCCAGTCCGATAGACCAACCCATTGAATCCAAGTGAATAGCAGTGAACCCCATCTGTTGAGCTTCAGCACCGCTCTCGGCCAATTTCCACGTACCGTCCGGCATTTTGCCATAGGTCATGTTGGTCAAGTGATGCTTGATATACTCGGTCGAAGTAAGGGCATGTTCTTCAGCAGCCATAAATCACACCTGGTCAATGTCAAAAAACTAATAGAACAAACGAATATCGCGTGCTGCTTGATATCTCGCCTGCTCCTGAAAAACTTTTCAATTTCTTGTTGTGCTTATACTCATTTTTGTAGACGTGACGCCCAAAACGGAGCGACCCACGACATGGCTTGAACAAGTATAAAACCACAAAACAACGCCACCGCTGACAACGGTTTAACATTGCTTAAAATTAAAATGAAACCAACAATCACAATGGCAAACTTTCCCATCAAGCCTTTATACATGTTCGAAAGAACTTGTTTAGACGCGCGGGCTCCTGCTGCTCGAAACGATTGCCACGAAAAATAACAAGTCGCGAGCCAACATACCAGTGCACCTAATGCTGCACTCAAGGCTGCGGTTGAGTCTTTCACGACCCAGCCGATCAAGGCTGAAACAGGGATCATACAGGCTTGCAGGAGGACCAAAGCTTTCGCTAATCGTCGGTCAATCAAGCGACTAGTTCGGCTCATTATTTATTCACTCACAGCAATCATGCTTGACAAGTTTAACAGGTGATTATTTTTAATCGCAGGCATTATAGAGTTACACCCCTGAACATGCAATCTTTTCCCGACCTTAGTCGTGTTTTTTTAAATCGGGTCACTGCTGTTAAACTAATCAAAATCTGTCTATTTTTTAAATCATTAGCGTGCATTTAGTACACATTTCTGGGTTTCTGTGGCCAATTGCTGCCAAGCCTGCACAAAGTCCCCTGCCCCGCTCATGCTTTCATCGACATGCTGGAACAGTACCGGATTGAGTTTGCGGTACTGGTTTTCACTGGCATGACCTTCGGCCAGCAGGCACATTTTGCGTTGTGGACGATGATCCTGTAAAAACTTGATTTGCGCCACGGTTGGCGAAACATGCGGATCATCGGTCAGCGCACCCATGAATTTTAAATTGAGTGGGCGTTCCAGATACTGATAGGCATCGTGATAAGACCAATAGGGTTTGGCTTTGTTGCTTGAACTATAAAGCTGGGCCGTAGCAAACATGTTTTGTGCAAAGTCACGGGCATTTTTCCAGTAGCGTTCACGATGCTCCGGCAATTGCTGCGAACGTAGCGCCGCAATAAAGAAACCTATCCGTACCGCATTATTCGGATCGAGCCAGACATGCGTGTCTACCGTATTTTTTAAGGCCTCGCCACGCGGATTACGCATCGGCAAGGTAATCAAAATTCCGGAGTCTAAAAGTGCGATACCTTTATTACTTTCATTCAGCACTTTCGCCAAGGGCGCTTCATGCGCCTGCCCCAACCAGATCACCAGTCCTGCATCCTGAATAGTTTTTCGATGCGCCGGAGTCAGACTCACATCATGTCCACTTTGGTTGGCCAACAATAAAGTTGGCTGTTCCACCCCCTGGGTAATTTTCTTGGCAATCAGATAGATCGGCTGCGTAGACACCACCAGACTTTGTGACCAACTGAGTGTACTGAACAATGCCAGCAGACTGATTGCAAGGAGACGGAACATGAGTAGAAATCACTTAAAAACGATAAAATCAGGAAGTGTTATAATATAACAAAAATACAAAAATACCTATGCCCAATCGAAACTCAGAACGCTTCATGTTAAGATTTGAAATCTATTAATTTTCAGTTTCGCACTTGAGGTGAACTATGGGTTCCTGTTCGCACGAACACCACAACGCATTGCACGGCGTGCACGACCATCCCAATGTCGCACAACGTCTTGCTGAAGCGGAAAGTCTTTGTGCAGCAAGCGGCGCACGCCTTACACCTTTACGTAAAGAAGTGCTGGAACTCATTCTGAATGCGCATGGCCCGATGGGCGCCTATGATCTGCTGGCACAAATGAAAAATGCCAGCGATCGTCCTGCAGCACCACCAACGGTGTATCGCACTCTGGATTTTTTATTAAGCAAAGGGCTGATTCATCGCCTGACCTCGATCAATGCCTATATTCCCTGTTGCCATCCACGTGAAGGGCATCAGGCCGCTTTTTTAATCTGTACCGAATGTAAAGCCGTCAAAGAAGCGTCGGCTCAGGGCTTGCTCGATCAACTCGATGCACTGGCCAGCTCGGACGACTTCACGGCACATCACAGCATTATCGAAATTTCAGGAATTTGTCAGCAGTGCCGCAACAAAGCTTAAGTGCCTCTCCCCTGATTCAGCTCTCCAAGATCTGGGTCAAGATCGATGAGCGCGATATCTTAAAAGCCATTGATTTCTCGTTACAAGAGAAAGAAATTGTCACACTGATCGGTCCCAATGGCGCTGGTAAATCGACCTTAATTAAAGTCATGCTGGGCATTTTGAAACCGCAATCAGGTGAGATCAAAACTGCGCGCAAACTCAAATTCTCTTATGTGCCACAGAAATTCAATCCCTCACATAGCTTGCCGCTCCGGGTGAAAGATTTATTGGCGCTAGAAAAATGCCCATCCCAGATTAAAACCGAAATTATCCGCGATACCGGCATTAGTAAACTGCAAGATTCTAAAGTTCAGCAGTTGTCTGGCGGCGAACGTCAGCGGGTGCTATTGGCCCGCGCCTTATTACGCCAGCCGGACATTTTAGTCCTCGATGAACCGATGCAAGGTCTGGACATCCAGTCCGAAGCTGAACTGTATGAATATGTGCGTAACTTGCCGGAAAAATATGGCTGTGCCGTACTGATGGTTTCACATGACCTGCAATGGGTGATGCAAGGTACGACTCGAGTCGTGTGCTTGAACAAGCATATCTGCTGTAGTGGGCTGCCGGAAAGCGTGCAGCAACATCCCGAATATCAGGCAATTTTTGGCACCAATCGAGTGTTCTATCACCATCATCATGATCATTGCGCGCATGGCGATTCTGCCACTCCCTGTCAGCATGATTCACGCCCTCATATTCACCCCGAGCCGGAAGCTTAAACCATGATGGATTGGTTACAACTCCTTTTACCTGCATGGATCATGGGAACGCTGTTGGTATTTCTGACTGCTCCGCTGGGCTGTCTCATGCTCTGGCGGCGTATGTCATTCTTTGCCGATACCATGGCACACGGTACTTTACTCGGTGTTGCCATTGCTGGAGCTTTAAGTTTACCGCTCTGGATGGGAGTCACTTTTATTGCCTTATTATTGGTAGGTATTTTGTGGGTGCTGCATGATCCGCGCCTACCCAATGATGCCTTGCTGGCCTTATGTTCAGCAACACTGCTTTGCTCGGGATTATTGTTCATTCAGCATTTACCGAGTTTAAGACCGGAACTTCTCAGCTATCTATTTGGTGATCTACTAACGATTTCTTGGACGGACTTACCCACCTTTGCCATTGTGATTATTCTGGCCTTAGCCGTCCTCTATAAAAGCTGGCAAGCGCAGATTCAAATCGCGATTGATCCGGACATGGCGGTCAGTGAAGGTGTAAATGCCAAATGGCAACGCCTGATCTTTATGTTGTTATTGGCATTGTTTACCGTGCTTGCCCTGAAAGCAGTCGGTTCACTCTTGATGGGAGCATTACTGGTGATCCCTGCCCTGACTGCACGATTACTTGCACACTCACCCAAACAAATGGTGATCTGGGCATTCGTGATTGCGCAAATTGGGGTGACCGTAGGCCTGTGGTCGAGTGCCGGTCTCAATACTTCGACAGGTTTAACTATTGTACTGACCATGGCGGTGCTATTTGCACTGTTCTTCTGCGTGCAGAAGTTTAAAAAGCTGGCTTAATATTTCTGTTAAATCATGATGATTTTCTAATGATCTATTCCGCCTCTCTCCTTTAAGGAGAGAGCAAACACTCTTTATTGATGCACCAAACTCAATAAAAATGCAGCGCCTGCAAATAAACCGGCAAAAGTCCGGTTCATGACTTTTTGTTGTTTCGATGATTTTAGTAGCCTTAAAACTTTAGCAGCCAATCCGGTATAACCCGCCATCACAATCAGATCAATCGTCACCATTGTCGCAGCCATAATCAAATACTGAATCCATTGCGGCTTGGACAAATCCAGAAATTGCGGCAAGACGGCCAGTAAAAATACGATGGCTTTAGGATTAGTGATATTAACCAAGAAACCATGTAGTACCAGTTTCCCTCTCGATTTTCGCGCCAATTCATGTTTAATTTCGATAGATTGTGCAGGTGCTTTCCATTGCAAAATAGCCAAATACAATAAATAGCCGACACCAAACCATTTCACCACTAAAAATGCCCATGGGGTTGTCGCAAACAAAACTCCCACGCCTGCCGCAACCACTGCAATCTGTACCAATAATGCCAGTTGTAGGCCCAGCGCATTCCAGTAACCATGCCGAAAACCATAATTCAGTCCACTCGACATGGAAGCAACCGCTCCTGCGCCCGGAGACACACTAATCACCCAGCAGGCCAGCATATAGGCAAACCACATTTGATAGGACATGAACATTTCACTCAGCAAAACTCACCTAATATTATATGAATTTTCCAATAAAATCAGGCTAAAAACTTGCTTAAATATAAGGCACTGCACTATTCACTCTGCATAGCTTCAGGCACAATATGTACATTAAAAAACAGGATCTTTCCTTACAGGAGCCATGAATGACAGCCCAATCGGTAATCTTGCCACTTCCTTCAGATCATGCTCGCTTTATTGTTTTACGTCTTAAAGATTTGAGTATTGAAAAATTAAAAGAACAACTTGAACATCTGTTTACTTCACGTGATCGTCTGATTACGCAACATCCTCAAGCACAAATTAAAACGGCAGTGGCTTTCGGTCCTGAGCTTTGGTCAAGACTTTATTCACAAAGTCCGACAGGTTTTAAACAACTCGAGCCGATTCAAGGTTCGTTTGATATGCCGGTTGTTCCAGCAGATGTACTGATTCATATTGCCAGTGCCCGTGCTGATATCTGTTTTGCGCTCAGTCAGGCTTTTTTTGAAGGCATTCAGGATCAGGTTCAGGTGCTGGATGAGCGAGTTTGCTTCCGATATTTTGATGGTCGTGACATTACTGGCTTTATTGATGGGACTGAAAATCCGCAATTCCCGGATGATCGTGCTGAAGTCGCATTATTAGGTGAAGATTCAGGTATTTTCCAAGATGGTTCATTTATTTTTGCCCAGCGTTACGCGCATAACCTGGAAAAATGGAAAAAGCTAAAAGTTGATACTCAGGAACAGGTTATGGGTCGCACCAAGCTTGAATCCATTGAATTGGATGATGAAGTCAAACCTGAAAATGCGCACGTGGCACGTACTGTAGTTGAAGATGAAGAAGGTGAAGAAATGGAAATCCTGCGTCACTCCTTGCCATATGGTGACGGACGTGGCGACCAGGGTCTATTCTTTATTGCCTACACCAAAGACCTGAAAATTATTGATGCTATGTTAGAACGTATGTTCGGTACATCTGGTGATGGAATTCATGACCGCCTGCTGCATTTTGTAACACCTCTGGATGGTGCCTATTACTTTGCACCGAGTGAGGAGTTACTGGAAGAGGTTTTGTAAATTCACTTTAAAATTAAGTATAAATCTTATTTCGATTTATGCTTTTTAACTAAGATTAAAATAGAATTTAAAGAGTTATAAGCAACTTATATTATCTATATGTATGTTACTTTTATTAAAAATAGTAGTCTTCTTGGTTCTTAAATTTTTATATTCGACATCATATAAAAGATAACCTTGTGACATAAAAGTATAATACCCAGTAATTTCTCCATTAATGATTTCATTCATTGTTCTATAGACTTCAGGCTTAGCATTATCACCCATATCGACATTTTTTTCTTTTATAGGTCTTGATATTTTAATATTTTTCAAATAGGGATAATATTTTACAAAATTAATATCAGGATACTTACTAGAAACTAACAAAATAGATTTCTTTTCACTTATCAGACAATAATATTCATCATTTGATTGTGCGCTTGTACATACCACTAGAGCAAAAAAAATAAGTATAATTTTTTTCATAATTCTTTTAACCTCTTTTTAGCTAATGTTATTGCAGAATTCGCACTATAACCATACCTCTTTCTGCCAACTTTGTTCCCTTTCTTATCTTGTTTATAACCAAAAGGATAATCTTTGTCTTTACACATTTCTAGAAATCTTGAGTATCCTTTTTTTGACTCATTAGAGTTTTTTAATTTTCCTTTTTTGTAACCAGCAGGATCACTCCATAAACCCCATCCAAAGCATTCACCAATTTTATTAAAATAAATATAACTATTTTCAAATTTCGTATAATTATCAAGATTATCAACTATTTTCTTATCTAAATTTAAACAGGTTTTTATATTAAGAGCGATTACAGCTCTTTTATAGTATTTCTCTCTATCATCAAATCCGTTATATCCACCATTAATTAAAGCACAAGTTGCTATTAAATCATTATTAATGGCATGAGGACTCAAATTGCCAGCTTTAGAATGATGCCAATACCATACTGCAGAACCTACAGCATGTTTTTTTTCTTTAGCAATTCTATGTTTATTATTTCCTAAAAAGTTTTCATTCACTGCTAACCCATAAAGCTCATAATTATTTTTATAGGTTAATTGCATTAAGCCACGTCCTTTATAGCCATCATAAACTTCACTTTCAGATTTACCACCTAATCCTTCTTCTAGCAAAGAATAACTTGCAGTTTCATGTAATGTGTGTGCTATAAAATGAGCCTTTTCAAGACAATTAATCATATTAAGTTTTTTAAATTGTTCATTTAAATCATTAAGAAAGCTTATAGCTGTGGCACTAGTTGTTATTTTTTTAAATTCTTCTGCTGAAATATCCCTATTACAGACACATTTACTTATTTTTAAATTTTTCTCTATTCTTGGCTTATTTAGTACAGTTCGACCTACCGTTAAGTCCACATCTAATTTCATTTTTATGGCATCTTCTTTAATTCTTTTTACCACATGAGTTTTCGGTTCCAAGGGATTACCATCAGGTTTAAATACCGTGATCTGTATTTTTTCTCCAATCATGCTTGGAAATGAAAATTTACCATCAGAGGTATTTGAAATTTTTGTTATCTTATTTCCTAGATAAAGTATCTCGATCTTTGTATTTTCAACGATATAACTATTTCCTTCTCTATCTAGAAGTTGGATATTTGATTCACTTTTAAAGTTTTCGCAGGGTTCGTCTAGTTTAATTATTTGTGGTATTTGAGAGCCATGCTCAGAGTTAACAGCACCTTTTAGAGCAAACTCATCATTTGAAGTCAAAACTAGAATTTCAATATCTCGATTAGGTGAAGATACCACCTCTACAATGCCCTGCTCATTGGTATGACGTTCAAATGAACTTTGTTTTCCTTTAGGGCGAGATTTTACCGGGAAACTCGTTAATATTTTCTCATTGCAGTCTATTATTTTAAATAAAGTCGTAACTATACCTTTTGTAGTAGGCATCACTTTTTCTTTATGATACTCCTCTATACTTTTAGGCAAGGATACTTTTACAGGATTCTTTCTAGAAGAAATGATTGAAGAATCAATCGTTTTAATAACGATATAATCTTCCACATTAGGTGGCTTAGCTAAAATTTCCACAGTTCGATTTGGTGAACCCTGAAATATAAATAAACCATCTTTATCTGTTTTATTTGTATTTTCTCTCGATGAACCTTTATAGCGTGATTTAACTTTTAAATTAATGACATATTTTCCTGAAGCATCATAAATTTTTGATGTTATGGTAACTAAATTGCTCATCATTCGACATCCTCTTCAGTATATACATCATCCTCTAAATCCCTTTCTTCTATCTCATTCAATAGTTCATCAATACTTTCATTATCTAAGTCTTGAATGAGATGAGTTTGTAAAGAATTAAATCCTAAAGCCACGAAATCTGTGGGTTGAGAGGTATAGAATCTTAAAGTACTTAATTGATTATTTTCATTTAATACAGACTTCTTAGTTTTAATTAAGTTCCCATCCAACTTATTTAGAATAAAAATTTCTTTTTCTCCTGCAGACTGGTTAGTCCACTGATAGTTAATTTTATTACTGAATAATGTTTTCATTTTTGGAAGATTTATTTTTTGTTCAATAATATTTTGACCTTTCGTAAACAGATGCTGCCCGGCCTTACACTCAAATTTCCCACCAGTTGTGACCACCACTCCACCACCATTGATCTTAATTTGAGACCCTCCAGCGGTCAGTACAATCTCTTTCGGACTGGTGATTTCGATCTTGTCTTCAGTCGAAATAAGCTTGATTACCTTGCGGGCAATCGCTTCAATCGCATCATCTTGGGCTTGTAGTTCAATTTTTCCTTGAGCAGCATAGAGACTCGCACCCTCTTGAGCAGCAAATAAACTGATCTTGTCCTG
This sequence comes from Acinetobacter sp. RRD8, assembly GCF_031844225.1. GTDB lineage: Bacteria > Pseudomonadota > Gammaproteobacteria > Pseudomonadales > Moraxellaceae > Acinetobacter. Next base: position 135,144 of record NZ_JAUZUU010000007.1, on the reverse strand, counting down.
TGCATGAGCAACTAAAGATTTCTGTGTGGATAAATGAATATTATTCCCGGCACTCTGATTGATTTGCTGATCAGCGGATAAATGAATATTTTCATTTGTGCTCAGTGCAATCGTTTGGGGGGCAGTTAATAACATCACGGCCTGTTTAAATGCGATGGCCTTGGCTTGATCTTCAGCTTCAATCTGACTCAGAAACTGTTTTAAACTATCAAAAAATTGCAGCGGATCAGTCTGCTGTTGTTCAGCAATATCACTCAAGGCTTTACTATGATCGAGATTCGATTCAATCTGCTCTTTGGCACGACTCGCATCCAGGTGATTGCCTGCTGCTGAATCTTGCCGATAAGTGGAGATTAATAAGCCTTTTCCTGCACGTATGGCACCCCACTGGTCTGTCCTTAGTTCAAAACCTTCTCCTCGACCTTCGCTGCTTTCACTTTCTTTAGGATGGCTTAGATTTCCCAGATTGAGCTGACTGGCTGCATGACTACTTTGCAGCTGCGCACTAATCTGTTCAGGGGTATCATCGAAACGCAACTGGTTAAAGCCATCCCCATCGACCTCCTGAGAACGGATGCCACTGAGTTTTTTGGTCGCAGGAAGTTCTCCTTTTGCATCAAACATGGTCGGATGCCGTTCTGCTTCATGAATCCGTCCCACCACAAAGGGCCGGTCGATATCACCTTCAAAGAAGTCAATCACTACAATTTCGCCAATTCGCGGATGCAACCTGATGCCATAACCCTCACCCGCCCAAGGGGTCAAAACATCCACCCAAGCAGAATCGCTATCATTGTCATTGCTACCTGCGCCGCCATCATGCTGATGATCCTCACTCCGGGTAAACAGAAAACGAACTTTCACCCGCCCCCATGCATCGACATGAATCGTTTCACCTTCAGGTCCGACCACTCGAGCCCGTTGCGGATATCCAGCAGGCCGATGAATGAAGGGGTGGTACTCAGGAACAACCTGGATTTCACGGCGCACCATCTGTAGTTCATTGGCCTGTCGTTCCTCCTGTGTCATCTGCCAGCCGCTCTTCTCAAGCAAACTGTCCAGCTGAGATAAGATATCTTTGGGTAAATTGTTCTGGTTATAAAACCGCTTAGCTAAAATCAGAAATTCACGTTGATGGGCAGGATGCTGATCAATTTCAGGATGCTGTTGCAGTTCAAACCAGTATCCAACCTGAGCATCTCGTACGCTGCTACTGGCTTTAAAATATTTAGACTGCAAAGCATGATAGTCACTGAGCTGCTGATTGAGTCGATCCAGTTGGGCTATACCAGATGCTGTCACCTGATCCTCATGATTTAAGTCGCCGGTCCAAGCCGGACTGATGTTCCACGCATCTTCAAGCTGAAGAGTGGCATTTGCATGGATATCACTTTGCTGATGATTACTGAATAAAGGCTGGCTTTGATCCTGGGCAAGTTGCTGGGCATGCCAGCGCTGGGTTTGGGTACTATTCGGATTGAGCTGACGTACCGCAATCAGACTGTTCAGCGTGTCCAGCTGTTCGGTGGCATGACTGCGATGAAACCGGATGGAGCGGCGTTTTAAAGCTGAAAAATATTGGGAATGATCTACCAGTTTTAAAAGCTGATCTTGAATCTCGCTGGCTGATACAGGCACAGTTAATTGCCTTTCATCAATCAGCCAGTTAATTCCTTCGCTACGCCATAAACGGGTCAGAAAATCATAATCCGATTCATTCGACTGCATTACAAAAGGTCGGACATCATAGTCCCGGCTGAGTCCTGTCAAATCCAGGCTGAGACTGGCCGCGAATAATACACTTCTGTTTTGCCATTCACTGAACAGGATTTCACTGATCTCGCGCACCGTCTTATTCATAAAAACCCGACTGTTACGGCGCTTCTGCCAGAGTGCAGTCGGATCATTTAGCATCAATTTATACAGGGTCAAAGCTCCATCATTCTGCCCTTGACTGGCTGCAGTAATAATGCCCGTAGTCCGGAAAAGTTCACCCCGGTCTGTGACCTGATCAATGGCCACCCGACAGCCGATAAACTGTTTCAAGGCAATATGAGCATGAGTGGAAAGACAGATCAGTTCAGCCTGCAGGCCTTGATTGATCTGATGCTGACCCTCAATACGCTGAATCAAAACCTGATGATTTAAAGGAGGATGTGAAAACTGTAAATGTAGCGCACGATGCTGTCGCTTAAGCCCGAGCTGCTCCACCAGCATATGGATAGGTTTTGGCATTTTATAGTTATAATTTTAAGCTTTATTATTGTGCGGCAGATTTTAGGAAAAGTTATCCATTTCGTCCAGTTCACGATGCATTTCACATAATTAGGCCTTTAATTTATGGCCCTTCAATTAAAAATCTTAAATTGCATGTGGTACATCTTAATTAAAAATATTGCTCAATATTCCCTATTTTTCCGATTATCCTATACGGAACTTGCTGCTACACTCATTCAGATCTCATTCTTCAAGGCCAAGGACATGCTGGAACTCCCTTCTAAATTACCCGATTTGGGCGTGACCATTTTTAGTACCATGTCGGCCTTGGCACAAAAACTCGGAGCCTTGAATCTTTCTCAAGGATTTCCAGACTTTGCAGCGCCTCCTGCCTTGATTGAAGCTTTAAACCGGGCTAGCCAGAATGGATTTAACCAGTACGCTCCGGGAGATGGTCTGCCAGTCTTGCGAGGTCTAGTGGCAGATCTCTATCAGCAGCGTGATCAACTGATGATTGATCCTTTCGAGGAAATCACGATTACGCCTGGGGCCACGATTGCGATTTTTTGTGCCATTCAGGCCACAGTGCGCGCCGGTGAAGAAGTAATTATTTTCGACCCGAGCTATGACAGTTATGGCCCTGCGGTACAACTGGTCGGGGCAAAGCCAGTGCATATTGCTTTGCAGCATCCTGATTTTTCTGTGGACTGGAATCAGGTCAAAGATACCATTAATGACCGTACCCGCATGATTGTGGTGAATACGCCACATAACCCGAGTGGTAGTGTCTGGTCCAAGGCAGGCTGGCAGCAACTGATCGAGCTGATTCGCGAGCGCAATATTGTGGTGCTGTCCGATGAAGTCTACGAACATCTGGTTTTTGACGGCGTTCAGCACTATTCGGCCTGGTCATTTCCAGAACTTCGTGAGCGGAGTTTTGTGATTGGTTCTTTTGGTAAAACCTTCCATGTCACTGGCTGGAAAACCGGATTTTGTATTGCTGCACCCGCACTGATGAAAATGTTCAGACAGATTTATCAGTTTGCCAGTTTCTGTGGTGTGACGCCCGTTCAGGTTGCCTTGGCGGAATATATGCAACTGCATCCTGAGCATATACCTGAACTGTCCTCTTTCTATCAAAACAAACGGGATTTATTTAACTCATCCATTGAAACGTCACGCTTTAAATGGACACCTTCTCAAGGGACTTATTTCCAGAACTTAGATTATTCAGAGATTCGGCCTGAGCTCGATGATTTATCCATGTGCCATTTTCTGGCAGAACAACATGGGATTGTCGCGATTCCAGTCTCTGCGTTCTACCAGCATCCTCCTACAGATTTACGCTTGCTCAGGTTTTGCTTTGCAAAAAAAGAACAAACCTTGATCCAGGCAGGTCAAATTCTTTCAAAGGTTTAACTCATTTTTTAACTAAAAATCTCATAAAATAAATGCCTTAGTTACTTAAAAGCTAAGGCTTTTTCTTATATTCTGCCAAATAATAGCTGCATCAACAAATAGATGATAATTCAATCACAGGATGTCGCATGGCACAGCACTCACTGATTCATCAACAGAATTTATGGAAAGCCTTTCTGGTATTTCTGTTGCCATTAATTGCGACCAATATCCTGCAAAGTCTCTCCGGCACGATCAATACGGTTTTTGTGGGACAAATGCTCGGAGTGAATGCGATTGCTGCTGTTGCCGTTTTTTTCCCGATCCTGTTTTGTCTGATGGCCTTTGTGATTGGTTTATCGGCCGGCTCTACCGTATTGATTGGCCAGGCTTGGGGCGGGAAAAATATAGAAAAAGTGCGCTGTGTGGTCGGTTCAACTTTATTTATGACCTTGATTGGCGGCAGCTTGATTGCACTTTTTGGGGTAATTTTTGCTGAGAATATTCTCTTGGCGCTTGGCACAGATCCGGATGTGATGCATTTATCCTTGCCCTATGTGCAATGGATGCTGGTGGGTAGCCCCTTAATCTTTATCTATATTATTTATACTTCCATCTTGCGCGGTGTTGGGGATAGTACCACCCCCCTGTTTGCTTCCGCACTTACCATTGGGGTCGGGTTGGTGGTGACACCGGTACTGATTGCAGGTTATTTTGGCTTTCCTAAAATGGGTATAATCTCGCCGGCGATTGCCACCATTCTGGGAAATCTGGCGGTCCTGTTGTTTTTAATCCTGTATTTGAATTATAGGCAGCATCCGCTCAAACTCGACTGGGCCTTATTAAAAAATATTCGTCATCAACCACAGTTAAGCAGAATGATCTTGAAACTGGGGGTTCCTACTGGTGTGCAAATGGTCACCACTTCAGTTGCCGGACTGGTGATTGTCGGACTGGTGAACCGCTATGGTGCAGAAGCAACAGCGGCCTATGGCGCGGTCAATCAGGTCTTAAATTATATTCAATTTCCCGCTTTGTCAATTGCGATTGCCGCGTCTGTATTTGGTGCTCAAGCCATTGGCGCAGGTAAATCAGATCTGCTCAATAAAGTAACCCGGACTGCGCTGAGTATGAATATCCTGTTTACCGGCGGTCTGGTGATTCTGGCTTATTTGTTCTCCAAATATCTGATGGCCTTATTTATTACCGATCCTAAGGTTGTAGTACTGGGACAACAACTGCTATTTATTGTGCTGTGGTCAATCCTGTTTTTTGGTGCCAGTGCCATTTTTGCTTCAATCATGCGCTCGAGTGGTACGGTGACCGTGCCAATGTTAATCAACATTTTTGCCATTCTCTGTATTGAAGTTCCCGCCGCTTATCTGTTTAGCCGGTGGTGGGGTCTGGAAGGTATCTGGTATGCCTATGCGTTGGCCTTTGTCAGCCTGTGTATTTTGCAGGGAGTGTATTATCAGTTTGTCTGGAAGAAAAAAACGGTTGAAGCGTTGATTTAGATGGAGGTTTTTTACGTGCCTAAAGCATTACAGGAGTTAATACTCTCATTTGCAAAAAATTAGCCCCTATCACAGCGATAAAAAAACCCGCTTTCGCGGGTCTGTTTTGCATTTTTTTAAGCAGACTTTTTCTTCTTTTTACCAAACTGGGTCGCCAGTGCAGTGACATGCTGATAACCGGTCGGCAAGATCCGCTGAATCAGGTCAATTGCTTTGGCATCATTACCGATCAGCAGACGGCGCTTGTCTTTTTGTACCGCCTCCAGAATTTGACGAGCGGCTTCTGCAGGTGGACAACGCAATAATTTATTAAAATTACGGGCTGATTTTTCCGGATTCATACCTAAAGTCAGCAGGCTGTTATTCATTTTTGCAGCATTGGCAATATTGGTACGGATACCGCCCGGATGTACACACAGTGCACTCACCCCACAATTTTCCATATCCAGTTCCTGACGCAGGGATTCAGTAAAACCACGTACCGCAAACTTGGTCGCGTTATAAGCAGACTGGGTCGGTTGAGCAGTCAGACCAAACAGGCTGGAAATATTGATGATATGACCATCGCCGGTTTTCTTGATCAAAGGTAAGAATTCTTTGGTTCCGTAAACTACACCCCAGAAATTGATTCCGACAATCCATTCCAGTTCTTCATAAGATGCCCCTTCAACGGTTGAACCCAGTGCAACGCCGGCATTGTTAAAGATCATATTGACACTGCCATGATCCTGTTCGACCTGTGCCGCCCAATTACGCACCTGCTCCAATTCTGCTACGTTTACTTTCTGAATGGTGACACGGACATCACTTTCTTTGAGCAATTCGAGCGTTTGCGCCAGACCCTGTTCATTAATATCACTCAGAGCCAGATGACAACCCTGCTGAGCCAGTAATACCGCCAGTTGCTGACCAATACCTGAACCGGCCCCGGTAATCGCGGCAACTTTATTGTTAAAATTTTTCATTCAATTTCCTTATGTAAAGAACTGCCATTCCATGACAGCAGGATCTTGTTCTGTTGTTTCAGGAGCTAGCACAGATCCTCAATATAGTTTTGACAATATATATTGTCAATAATTATCCCATGTCCTTAGAGGCCAAATTTCAGGGCAGCATTTCCATATAGGTCTAAGCGAGATTTATTGCTAAGATATTCAAAATCTTCATGCAGATGAGCACACAGGCCTTATGACCGATTCGATCGACTCAGTAGCAAAATCACGACCCTCCAAAACCAAGGAGCGTCAGTTTAAAGGCCTGTCGATGGCTGAACGACAGCAGGCACGTCGTGAAAAACTGATCGAAGCCGGAATTGAAGCCTATGGCAGTTATGGTTTTTTTTCAGTTACCGTCAAAGATATCTGTAATGAAGCCAAACTAACCGAACGTTATTTTTATGAATCCTTCAAGAAAAGCGAAGATCTGTTTCAGACCATTTTCTTAAAACTGATTGATGAACTGCAACAGAATGTCATGCAGGCCATGATGCAGGCATCGACCGATCCGAAAAAAATGATCGAAGCCGGTTTGAGTGCGCTGCTCACTACCCTGCGTGACAATCCACGTATGGCACGGATCATTTATATCGATGCCATGCTGGTACAGGAGCTGCATAATCAGGCCACTATTCATGAAACCATGTCACGTTTCGACCGCATGATTCATGCCTTTGTCATGTTGATGATGCCTCAGTTAAATCGCAGCGAGCAGGAAATTTCCCTGGTGTCGACCGGTTTAAATGGCTATGTCACCCAAATTGCCATTCGTTGGGTGATGAGCGGTTTTAAGCATTCGCTTGAGGAAGTTTTATCGTCTTGTAGTGTGGTTTTTTTGGCGCTGCTCGAGTCATTTTCCGAGAAAAAATAGCTGTTAAATCCTGTGCTTAATAGGCTTTCCTGCATTTACCAGTGAGTTGAAGATTTATGCTGTACTACGGAAATGAGTAAAATTAATTTATGATTTTTTAACAAGTTTCTGCGCTATATTTGTCACAAATCTTTGCGAATTTCAGCAGTTTTTCCCTTTCTGCAATGATACTGTCATAATTAGTCTTTGTAATAAGCCTGTCATAAATATAAAACGGTTCACCGTTTACATGAAATAGGGTATTGCGTTGTGAAAGATGACTACATATTAATCGTCGATGACGAGCTCCCGATTCGGGAAATGATCCATACCTCTCTGGATATGGCCGGTTTTCAGTGCTTACAGGCAGAAGATGCCAAGCAGGCGCATCAGATGATTGTGGATCAGCGTCCGGCACTGATTTTGCTGGACTGGATGATGCCGGGTGGTGTCAGCGGTGTGGACCTGTGTCGTCGTCTGAAACGTGATGAAAGCCTGTCAGAAATTCCGGTGATCATGCTCACAGCGCGCGGTGAAGAAGACCACAAGGTACAAGGTCTGGATGCCGGTGCCGATGACTACATGACCAAACCATTCTCGACGCGGGAACTGGTCTCGCGGATTAAGGCGGTACTGCGCCGCGCCAATGCCCTAAGCGGTGAAAAAACCATTGATGCCAATGGCCTGATTCTGGATCCGGTCAGCCAGCGGGTGAATTTTGGTAATAACATTCTGGAAATGGGGCCGACTGAATACCGTTTGCTGGCATTCTTTATGACCCATCCGGAACGTGCCTATACCCGTGCGCAATTGCTGGATCAGGTGTGGGGCGGTAACGTCTATATTGAAGACCGGACCATCGATGTGCATATCCGCCGTTTGCGTAAAGTGCTGGAACCTTATGGTGTAGACCGTTTTGTACAGACCGTTCGCGGAACGGGCTATCGCTTTTCGACCCGTTCAGATGTCGCTTTAGGTTAATATCTTTTAAGGTAAATCTTGTTTTATGTATGAACCCTACCCTGTCCCCGAACTGGCACGCGAACATAAAAGAATCCGTTACAGCAGTTTATGGGATTTTGCGAAGCAGGATTTACGCTTACTGGCTTTTTTCCTGATTATCGCCAGCTTTATCGGTTTTGGGATTGGGTATTTCTGGATTTGTATCGTAATTGCCTTCGTGGCGTTCTTTGCGACCCAAATGCGTTCCTTATATCTGGTCAATGAATGGATTTCCAATCGCCCCTATGATGTTCCGCCTAATATTGGCGGAATTTGGGGTGCACTGCTTTTCAATGTTTATCGCGCCCAACGTCAGGAACGGATTGTTCAGGCAGAAATGGTCGAACTGATTGATCGTGCACAATCTTCGCTGGTGGCCTTGCAAGAAGCCGTGGTACTACTTGATGAAAACCAGCAGATTGAATGGTGGAATCCGGCAGCCGAACGTCTGCTCGGAATCTCCAGTGATGACCGTCGCCGTAATATCCTGACCTTGTTACGCCAACCAAGCTTTATCGAATACTATCACCATATTGATGAATCCCCGGACGGCCTGAAAATGCGTTCTTCGCTGTTTGAAGACCATTATGTGCAGGTCAAAATGACCCGTTTTGGCGGAGAAAGTCGGGTACTGGTCGCTTATGATGTGACCCGGATGCACAATCTGGAACAGATGCGAAAGGATTTTGTCGACAATATTTCACATGAACTGCGCACTCCTTTGACCGTACTCAGCGGTTATATTGAAACCTTTACCGATCAGGAAGATATTAATCCACGCTGGAAACGCGCTTTTGATCAGATGCAGTCGCAAACCCGACGCATGAATGCTCTGGTCAACGACCTGCTGCTGCTGTCACGTCTGGAAAATGATAAGAATATTGCCAAAAACCAGATCATTGAAATGCCGAGTCTGATGAACCAGCTATTCGATGATGCCCAGGCCTATAATATTGATTATGGTCATACCCTGAATCTGGACATTGACAGTCATTGCGATCTGATCGGTTCAGATATGGAACTGGCCAGCGCTTTTAGTAATCTGATCACCAATGCCATCAAGTACACGCCTAAAGGCGGTACCATCACCATCGGCTGGCATGATGACGGTGAATCGGCCTATTTTGTGGTGCAAGATAACGGCATCGGTATTGACCCCAAACATCTGCCACGACTGACTGAGCGTTTTTACCGCATCGATTCAGACCGCAGCCGCCGGACTGGTGGTACCGGTTTGGGATTGGCAATTGTTAAACATGTGCTGATGCAGCATCAGGCACATCTGGAAATTGAGTCCAAGGAAAACCAGGGTTCTACTTTTAAGGTAGTTTTCCCTAAAGAACGTCTCAGCTTTCCAGAGTAATATAACCATCAAAAAAGGTGCCATCGGCACCTTTTCTTTTAAGCGTTTAAGAGCTGATCTGTTTTTCTTTGGACAGTGCACGCGCATAGGCAGCACGTTGCGACACCCGTTTAAGATAGGCTTGAATCGCTGGATAGCTTTGACCCGTCCGGCTCTGCATGGCCTCCAAAGGAAAACTCATCTGAATATCGGCAAAACTGAAATGCCCGGCAAAATAATCATGCTCACTCAAATAGCTTTCCAGAAACTGGATATGATCTTTTAAACGGCTCTGTACAAATTGCTTTTTCACCCCATCACAGATTTTCTTGGCCACAGGTCGAATCAGCAAAGGCGTATGTTTAGGCACTGTGGTCATTACCAGTTGCATCACCAGCAGCGGCATTAACGAGCCTTCCGCATAATGCATCCAGTAACGGTACTGGGCCTTGTCGGCAATATCTTCTGGGCGAAACTGCTGCTTTTCATCATAAGTTTCCTGCAAATATTCCAGGATCGCCGCAGATTCTGCCAGTACCTGACCCTGATCGACCAGAATCGGGGCTTTGCCCAACGGATGGATCTGTTTTAAGGCCGGTGGCGCAGAAAGGTTGGGCTGACGTTTATAGTATTTAACCTCGTAATCCAGTCCTAATTCTTCCATGGCCCACAGGATACGAAATGATCGTGATTGTTCGAGATGATGTAAAACACGCATATTAGACTCATGATTTTATTGTTTTTGCCCACTGAGCATAGCAAAAAGCAGCAGACTCTAGCTCATTTTTTGATGACTGTAATGATATGTATCCTATGTTGCAGATTCATTATTTGAGTTCAACTCAGACAGCGTTCCATATTCCCATCATTTTTAGCATTTATCGGGAAGCCCGCATCTGGTCTGGAAATGCGGGCGCTTCTAAACGTGGTCCATCATAGGCAGGAATGGAACCAAAACGTTCATGACCTTCAATCCATTGTTCCCGCGCAATTTTAAGTTCCTCTGTCGTGCGCCCGACCAAATTCCACCACAGTAAAATCGGGCTTTCAAATGGCTCCCCACCAATCAATAGCACCCGGCTCCCGGCATGAACTTCAGCATTGACCTGCTGTAAGCCGGGCTCCAGGATCAGCATATTATCTTCATTTAGTTCATGGCCATTTATACTGGCCGTCCCCTCAAGCACCATAAAGCCATATTCAAATTTCGGATTCAGAGGCAAGCGCGCACTAGTACTTTGAGCTGCATACAGGTCTACTCCGAGTAGTTCGCTATGTACTTTAACCGGTGATCTCGTTTTTAAATATTCTCCGACCAGCACGGTAAATTCAATGCCTTGCTCATTGACGACCGGCAATTCAGGATAATGTTCAAAACCTGGTGCCATATTGATCTTGTCATCCGGCAAGGCAATCCATAACTGTGCTGCATGCATATGTGTCTCACTTTCAGGAGAGACTTCGGTATGTGAAATGCCATAACCCGAGGTCATCAGATTGACCTGCTTGGGACGAATCAACTGCTGATTTCCCAGACTGTCATTGTGCATCATGCTGCCTTCGATCATCCATGTAAAGGTCTGCAGACCAATGTGCGGATGTGGTCCGATATCCAGACCATCTCCTTGCGGGAAAATGGCCGGACCCGCATGATCCAGAAAACACCAGGCACCAATCATGCGCTTATGTCTGCTTGGCAAGGCACGTTTAATCACGGTGCCCTGTCCGATTTCCGCGCGACGTAAAGGAAACTCCTGAATAAACTGATTCACATACTTTTCACAATCATCGGAATTCGACAGTTCAATATCACTATTATTCGACATGGCTGAGCTTACCTCGGCATTTTCATTCTACTTTTGAGTGGGTGAGACATGCATTTGACCGATTCAAGATGCCTCTCTGTTCAGGACAATGTACAGGGTCTATGGGCAAAATCTATCCCTGGAAATATTTAGATACGTATAAAACTCCTCACTAGTCTCATTAATTTAAATCCTGAAAGGCAGATGGGATTTGTATCCAAAGCCCCCCAAAATTAAGTTTTAGCAAGGCAATCATGATTTAGGCACATGGCGTTATGAGTTTAAATAAACTGAAGATCAGGAATGTCATTTATGTTTCACGTGAAACGAATCCATAACAACCAAATATCCCAATGAATAAGATGATTATTCATGTATTTCAATCACTTTCAATTTTACAAAACACAAATTTTGTTACGTTTTAGCTTTAAAAACTTCCCGGATACCCAATTTTTGGGAGGTTATTTTTTACTCAACCACGGCATAATAGGCACCTATAAAAATAACACTGGACCAGGACATGTCTGCTCAGAATGAGAATATATATTCAACGGCGAATGTATCTTTTCAAAATTCGACGACCGATAAATCACTGAAATTATCTGAATGTGATCTGCAGAACCGTCAGCTGATTGAACAGGCGCTAACAGATCCTCATGCCCGTATTCCTGCCCCGTTTCAGCAGTATTTTCATGATTATGTCTATACGCATAGTCATCATAACTTGCGTCAAATTAACTATCTGGCGCAAATTGCCTTTTTACTGTATTTCTTTGCCGATATTCTGATTATTCCAGACATGTTTTTTATTTCTGGTCTGATGCGCGTCGTTCTGGTTCTGGGCGCCATGTTTTGCTGTTATTACCTGTTTAAAAAACATAAAAATATTCAGATTCTGGACAGAATCTTGCCGATAGGCACCACTGTGGCTGCAGCGGCCTGGATTGGCTTACTCGCGCTTTCAACCAGTCCCCATGTTGCCACCTATATTTACGCCTCTGCGATCTTTATTCTCATCGCCAATCTCTGTATACAGACCCAGTTTAAAGTCGCGGTCTATTGCTCCATCTTAATCGCCCTGTTTATCATGCTTGGGATATCCCAGTTCATGAGTGCTTCTCAAGCCTTTATTTTTAGCGTGGTCTTTAGTCCACTGTGGTTTTTTAGTATTTATATTAACTGGAATAATATTCTAAATGTGCGGCGTTCTTTTTTGCGCTCCCTGCTTGATGAATGGAACTATCAAACCTTAAAGAATCTGGCCCATACCGATGATTTGACCCAGCTCTACAACCGTCGCCATTTTGTCGATATGGCTGAACGCTCTATTCATCAATGGCCTAAACATGCCAGTAGCTGCCTGTTGATGTTTGATGTGGATCATTTTAAAAATATTAATGATAGCTATGGGCATGATGTCGGTGATCGGGTGCTACAACTGATTGCTGAGGTGACCCGTAAAGAAATGCGGCATAGCGATGTACTGGCACGTTTTGGTGGGGAGGAATTTATCGCCCTCCTAGAAGATACTCAGCTGCAAGACAGCTGGGTGATTGCAGAACGAATTCGTTGTGCAATTCAAAAGCAGTACATTTATGTCGAACCCAATCATGCCATCCGGTTCACCATTTCGATCGGTGTAGCAGAACTGGAATCCCATACCCAACCCCTGGAAGACCTGATCAAACAAGCCGATATTGCCTTGTATCAGGCCAAGAAGTCTGGCCGAAACCGGATTGAGGTCTATCATCCAGATATGCTGAATAAGCCCAAGCCTGCGACAGAAAATCCCTGGAATGTATTTAAGCCAGACACTCAACCAGCCCAGTCAACGGCGAATTAAAGCTGGATCATTAGTCTGTTCTATAAGCTAGGATCATCCTTAGAATGCACTAATCGGGGATTTCATTTTATAAAATAAATTTGATTCTTCCACTTTTAAAATATCCAACAAAAGAATAGAATATTTTTTATACAACTATATATAAATTTCATCTTATTCATTTTTATATATTTTAATTTGGGAAGGCTGCATGCCGCATGATAACGAAAAAGAATCACGTACCCTGATTCAGGAGGCTCTTCAAGATCCGCTTGTTCGTATTCCTGCGCCTCTAAAACCGGCCTACTATGCCCATCAAAAGAAGCTCACTTTAAAATACCTATTACAGGTCAATTTATTCGCACAGCTGGCATATGCCTCTTATACCCTCGCCGATATTCTGGTGCTGCATGATATTCTCAATTTGCTCATTTTGACCAAAATTAGCTATACCATTCTGATCGTACTGATCACGATCTGGATGTATCACTCTTACCGCAATTTACCTGTGTTTGATTTACTCTTACCTACCTCAATTATTGGCGCAAGTGCCATCTGGTTTTTTAATCTAAATCAGTCTGAAAGTGCTTATACCCTCATTTATCAATATGCCTCCTTGGTTTTTATTGTGTTGGCCAATTTATGTGTGCAGATCCGGTTCTGGCCGTCTTTGATTACTTCGAGTCTGATTACTTTGATGATTTACATCGGTGTATATTTCAATACTCGATCTGATCTGTACCAGATGTTTTTATTTTCCCTGATTTATCTACCAGTATTGACCTTCAGTCTATATATTAGCTGGAGCTCGACCTTAAAATCATGCATGGTATTCTTGCAGCATACCCTGAATCAATATAACCGGCAGGCCTTTGAAAATATGGCCCATACCGATTCCCTCACCGGCCTGAATAACCGTCGCTGTTTTGAATATCTCGCGCAACAACTGGTACAACAGAATTTTGATCAACCGGTACCTATGAATTTACTGGTATTTGATGTGGATCATTTTAAGCAGATTAATGATCGTTATGGTCATGATATCGGAGATCAGGTCTTACAGACGATTGCCCTGAGCACACGCAGTGAAATGCGACAGCATGATATTTTGGCACGCTATGGCGGTGAAGAATTTATTGCATTTTTACCCGAAACCTCTCTGGATGAAGCGCTAAAAGTTGCCGAGCGTTTAAGGCATAACATTGAAAATATTGTGATCGATCTAGACAGCCAGCATCGTTTCAGTTTTAGCATTTCGATTGGTGCTGCCATTCTGGAAAGCTGTGAAACAGATTTAATGACCCTGATTAAACAGGCCGATATTGCCTTATATCAGGCTAAAGCCAATGGACGGAATCGGGTTGAAGCTTATGATCCAGATCTGGAGCAAAGTTTAGCTGGGGAGCTGCAAAACTGGCAGGTTAAACCGGCTTAAATTACCCGTTAAAAATTATCTTCATCAAAACGATCTTGGTCGATTTTATAGATATGAAAACTACGTTCTATTTGTACACCTAAACCAAATTCAATCATTAAAGACGTCAGCTTATCGCCATCAATTAAAACAATACCGGATTTTCTTGCCGACTCAATGGCCTCTTTACTGAAACTTGACGTAGTAATGAATACACCCTTCTTAGCAACTTGATCGGCCAAAGCACCTTTAAACTGTTGAATGTCGGGACGACCAACAGTATCTTTCCAACGTTTCGCTTGGATGTAAATTTTATCTAGCCCTAATCGATCTTCACTAATTACACCATCAATTCCACCATCGTTGGTTTTACCAATCGCTTGAGCTGCATCTTGATGTGAACCGCCGTAGCCCATTGCCACCAGAAGATCGACAACCAGTCTTTCAAAAAATGAAGGAGATTTATCTTTTACCATCTGAAGCAAATCACTTTTCAAATCAGATTTTAATAATTCCGTTGTGTTCTGGATTGTTTCTTCTGGAGTCTGAGTTTCTTGGTAACTATTTAGGCTTTCAATAACTTGTAGATTCCCGATCCCAAACTCATCTTTATTTTTCTTTCCTAATTTAAAATCTGAAAATCCGTTGAACTGTGCTAAATATTCATTTGTTATAGCATCTAAACTTTTTAAATCAACCTGTCTACCCAAGCTACTAATCTCACAATATGCTCTCTTCGGTTGTTGAACTAAGCCCGCCTTAACTAAGTAGGTCTTTGCCCATGCCACTCTATCTTTAAATATATTTTTCCCGCTCGGAAGAATTTTATTTAAATCCTCTTCGTGTAAATTGGAACGTTCAGCTAGGATATTCGCAGCATCCGAAATTTTTATTGGCTCATTTAATTCTGATAATAATTTCATTAAAGGCAGCATTAATTGATCATAAGTAGGTAAAGGCATTTTTTAGCTTTTAAAGGTTTATTTTTATTCAGTATAAATCAAAAAAAGAGCGCCGAAGCGCTCTTTTTTATTAGGTTATATCTGATAAACCAGATACTGCCACGCGCATAGCGCTTGGCGTAATTTAGGCGGACAGCAGTGCTGTCCGAAACCCCTAAATTACTCCCATTCAATTGTTGCTGGTGGTTTAGACGATACGTCATACACAACACGAGAAACTTCAGCAATTTCATTCATGATACGGGTCGAGATCTTATCGACTAAATCATAAGGAAGATGCGCGAAACGAGCCGTCATAAAGTCCACGGTTTCTACCGCACGCAGTGCAATCACCCATGCATAACGACGGCCATCACCGACTACACCCACCGATTTTACTGGCTGGAATACTGCAAATGCTTGAGCAGTCTTGTCATACCAGCCGCTGGCACGCAGTTCCTGCATGAAAATGTCATCCGCAAGACGTAAAATGTCTGCATATTCTTTTTTCACTTCACCCAGGATACGCACACCAAGACCTGGGCCCGGGAATGGATGACGGTAGATCATGCTGTGTGGCAAGCCTAAAGTCGTACCCAATTTACGTACTTCATCTTTAAATAAGTCACGTAATGGTTCAACCAGTTCAAACGCTAGATCTGCTGGTAAACCACCCACATTATGGTGTGATTTAATCACATGCGCCTTACCCTGCTTGCTTGCAGCAGATTCAATCACGTCTGGATAAATCGTACCTTGTGCAAGGAATTTTACGCCATCTAATTTACGTGCTTCTTCAGCGAAGACAGCAATAAATTCACGGCCAATAATTTTACGTTTTGCTTCAGGATCAACTTCACCTGCAAGCGCAGTCAAGAAACGCTCTTCAGCATCAGCACGAATCACGCGGATACCCATGTTGTCAGCAAACATTTGCATCACTTGATCGCCTTCGTTCAAACGAAGCAAACCGTTGTCTACAAATACACAAGTTAGCTGATCACCGATCGCTTTATGCAACAGCGCTGCCACTACAGATGAATCCACACCACCAGAAAGTCCTAGTAATACTTTTTCATCACCAATCTGTTGGCGAAGCTGTTCTACACGTAGATCAATAATGTGTTCTGGCGTCCACAGACCGCGACAGCCACAAATTTGATGCACGAAGTTCGACAGTAATTCTGCACCTTTAGAAGTATGTGTCACTTCAGGATGGAACTGAATACCATAGAAACGGCGAGTTTCGTCAGAAACCATCGCAATTGGACAGCTTGGCGTCTGTGCAGTGATCTGGAAGCCTTCTGGAATACGGGCAACCTTGTCACCATGACTCATCCAGACATGCAGCTGGTTTTCACGGTCCTGTAAATTACCGATCAGCTTGTCACGTACAACAATATCTACTTCTGCATAGCCAAACTCATGCACAGTACCTGGCTCAACTTTACCGCCAAGTTGTTCGCACATGGTTTGCAGGCCATAACAAATACCCAATACCGGCACACCCAGCTCGAATACCACTTGCGGCGCACGCGGGCTGCCCTCAAGGTGAACGCTCTCAGGTCCACCAGACAAGATGATACCGTTTGGATTAAATGCACGAATGTCTTCTTCAGACATATCATAGGCATACATTTCAGAATATACACCAGCTTCACGGACACGACGTGCGATGAGCTGACTATATTGAGAACCGAAATCCAGAATCAGGATACGATCTTCAGTAATTTGAGTATTGGTAGTCATGACGAACAACTATGAAAGGCAAACGAAAGATAAGCGCCGTATTCTAACATTTTTCAGCGCATTAAGCACACAATTCGCATGAGGTATGCATTTAGTTGATTGCATTATATTTCTAGCACAACAAAGCATCCCTTCGGATGCCTTGTTTGATCTGTCATTTTTATATTTTTAAGCTCAAGATTTAATCCAATTAAGTCTATTTTTATAAAAATCTGAAGATAATATGTAAGAGAAATTTTGGCTCGATTGAAGATGAATGAAGCGTTAATTATTTTACTTTCTGGTACTGACTTTCATGCCCCGGGCTGTTAGGATTTGACCACACTTTTGCTTGTATTGGGCTCATGGAACTGATTGATTTTATCTTGCATGTTGATGATCACTTGCTTGAATTTATCACCAATTACGGGATCTGGATTTATGCCATTCTTTTCCTGATTATCTTTGTAGAAACAGGTCTGGTGGTGATGCCGTTCCTGCCTGGCGACAGCTTGCTATTTGCAGCAGGTGCACTGGCAGCCTCTACAGGTGCGATGGATCCATGGGTGCTGATTCTGCTCTTGTTTGTGGCGGCAGTATTGGGCGACACCCTAAATTACCATATTGGTAAATATATTGGTCCTCGGGTTTTCGAGATCGAATCGCGCTTTATCAATAAAAAACACTTATTGGCGACTCAGCAATTCTTTGCCAGACATGGTGGTAAGACCATTATTTTTGCGCGTTTTGTTCCTTTTGCCCGTACATTTGCACCCTTCGTCGCCGGTGCTGGCAGCATGAATTACAAATATTTCCTGACCTATAATGTGGTGGGTGCATTCGCCTGGATTGGCTCATTTGTCATTTTGGGCTATATGTTTGGCAATATGCCGATCGTCAAAGACAACTTCACCTATCTGATTTTTGGCATCATTATTTTAAGCGTATTGCCAGGTGTGATTGGCTTTATTCAACAAAAGCTCAAAAAAAGTAAAACAGCTTAAGAGCTTTTTACATTAAGATTTTTTTACAGCCTGTGCGTTTAATCCCAAAGCTTGATCAGGAGTGGGATCAGACAAAGCAGGACAAATAGAGCCGCGCCTTTATAAATAAGGCCGGCTTTTATTTTTTCAGATGGACTGGTCAAAATGGCTTGACCAAAGACCATCCAGAAAATCCCGACCGGAACGGTACTCAAGCTAAAGGCAGCAAAAACCAGAACGAAGTTGGTCGGGCTTTGCCAGGTTTCCATCGGTAAAATTCCAGAGGCCAACAATGCTGCTTTAGGATTTTTTAGGGTAGTTGTAAACATTTGCCAGGGGCGAATCTGCGGATGGGTCTTGCTGTAACGTTCTAACTGCTGAGCCTTATATAAATGCAAGGTCATCCAGCCCACACAGATGGTACTCAGCACGTAGACCAAGCCTTTAAAGTTTGGCCAGATCGGTGACGCCAGATGAATCAACAAGGCCCAGACATTAATGGCATAAAAATAACCGAGCAAAATGGCAGGAAGATAGAGACTGGTTTTGGCCTGCCCCTGCTGATGAGCAGAGCTGGCCACCAAGGCATTGGCGGGCCCTGGAACCATCAGCACAGCAATAAGTCCTAAAACAAATAACCAATTTTCAATCATCGCAATGAACTTTTCCGGGCCAAGGCTGTAGCTTAATCAATATGGGAGTGGGATAACAAGCTTATAAATTTCAGATTTATATACACTCTGGTCAATTTCCTGTGAGTTTTATCTTAATTTAAACCGCCCTATTCTTGGTGAAAGCAATAAAAAAATGCCGACCCGAAGTCAGCATTTATCCGTTTAATGTTGAATGATTTATTTAGGCGTCGCCTGCCGAACGATGATCGGACAGTTCTTATAACGCGCAGCCTGTACAATCGCTTCCTGCTCGCCTAAAAGCCGTGCCAGTTCAGTTCTTTTGGTATCAGATGACTGTCCCATATTAACTGAAACACTCGGGCCAATACCCCAACCACCGCGACTGCCCCAGCCACCGCCAAGACCAACGCCCACACCGACGCCAGTACGTTTCGGTGGCTCAACGCCATTGTCGATATACTGCTGAATACGGTTATATTCACCTTGTAGTTGCGAGCAACCCAAGGTCTGATAGAGGGTGGGCGACACATAAGTCGGTTTTACCGTCGTTGCACAGGCACTCAGTAATGCAAGTGCAGCAATACTCAGGGTTATTTTCACAAGTTTCATAGCTAACTCGATCTTAATTCTGCTCTATCTCATTGAACAACGATTGATAGGCCTGAGTCAATTTATGATCAGTAGCCAAATGAATCAAAGGCTGATTTTTCTGATGAGATTCTTTCATCAAGATTGATGGTGGCAACATACTATCAAGCACCGGTAAGCCTTCATCTTTGAGTTGTTGTACCACTTCACGCGGCAATTTGGCCTGTGCCTGAAACTGGTTGACGACAATGCCTTCAATTTCCAGCCCTTCATTATGATCATCTTGGGTTTCAATCACATTTTCAATCAGAGTCTGTAAGGCACGTTTAGAAAATACATCACAGTCGAAGGGAATCAGCACGCGGTTTGCCGCAATGAGTGCAGAAAGGGTAAAGAAATTAAACGCAGGTGGTGTATCAATAAACACCCGGTCATAATGTCCTGATAGCTGTTGTAAAGCATCTCTTAACTTGTAGATCTTGTGCTTGGACTCCAGTGCATGGGTCAATGCACCCAGCGTTGGACTGGCCGGAATAACATCCAGATGTTTAAAAGAGGATTGATGCACATAGCTTTCCAGGCCTTTACTTCGGCTTTTTAAGATCGAGCCAATGGCATTGCCGAGCAGGCCCTTGCTTTGCTGATTGCCGAGTACATCTTCAAAATAGTTTTCGATATTCGGTTCAAGTGCCGGCTTGTCGCTGGAATACGTCGCATCATCGCCTAACACATACTGGCTAGAATTGGCCTGCGGATCCAGGTCAATCAATAATGTTTTTAAGCCCTGATGTGCACTGATCGCTGCCAGATTGACAGTAATACTGGATTTGCCTACCCCACCCTTTTGATTAAATACCACACGTGTACGCATGTCCCCTCCTCACATTTTTAATTACTTTTACCACATTTGTATTTTTTAATTATTTGCATGGGCTGGCTGTGCTGATCATCACAGCCAGCTTACTTTTAGCCAAAATTCGGCTTGATCATCACCAAAGCCAGAATAGACACCAATGAAATCACAGCAATAACCAGGCCAGCACGACGCTGGGACAGCAAGATCGAATCATCTTTCTTATAGGCTTTGCCTAGAGAGGACACCAGTACCAAAAATAAAATAACTTTGGCATAGAACCAAGGCTGTACATCAAAGTCTTTGATGACGAGCGACACAATACCGGTCAGTGCAATCACCGTGATGGCTAAATGCTGTAAAGCGACTAGCGCTGTACGTGCCACCGGATTAGGTAAATTCCCTTGTGTACCGACAAACAAGGTCAAGGCACGGGCAAGAATGGCGACAATGGCCAGTCCTGCTGCCGACATATGAATAATCTTGACTAAAAGTTGGGTTTCCATCATGTCCTCTTAGTTTTTAGGTGAGTGTGCACAAGCAGGACTGGTCGTATCCTGACCTGCCCACTCTTCAGGCAAAAATGCATGAATAGCCAGTGCATGAATCTTGTCTTTTGACAGCAGATCACCTGCAGCAGCATAAACTTTCTGATGACGCTGGACTGGACGTAAACCGGCAAAAGCCTGACTCACAATCACGGTTTTAAAATGCGATTCTTTTCCCGGAAAATAACCGCCATGACCCGAAGATTCATTCACCACTTCCAAATGGGTTGGGGATAATTGCGCCAAACGGTCTTTCAGTTGTTGTTCTAAACTCATGGTCTGACTCCAATCTTCAAAAATATGGTCTCAGTATACCTTGTTCTGCCGAGTATTTCGGTAATCTGTTCAGATGCAATCCGTTGATTGTGGCGAAAATTTATTGATTTTTATATGAATATTGGTTATTTATTGTCTGGTCTACAGCATTTTGCTTTTATTTTATGCAATTGATGCAAGATTTTTAACAAAGGTGTTGACCACATTTTTGCATGCTGTATTATACACGGCATGCGGGAATAGCTCAGTTGGTAGAGCATAACCTTGCCAAGGTTGGGGTCGGGAGTTCGAGTCTCCTTTCCCGCTCAAAATTTTTTCATTTAGTTTTTTCATTTAAAAAACTTTATAGACTCCGCGGGAATAGCTCAGTTGGTAGAGCATAACCTTGCCAAGGTTGGGGTCGGGAGTTCGAGTCTCCTTTCCCGCTCCAGATTCAAAAAGCCCTCATCGAAAGATGGGGGCTTTTTTATTGTTGATTTTATTATATTTTTTGAAAATTCCCCTTCTTTTGTTATTCGATTAAATAAAAAATATTCTTAATGTAATTTGTATTTTGTGACCAAGATGTGACCATGGCGTGCCCACGACAATAAAAATGGTCTCAATTGACCTTAAATGTCCTCAATCGATCACCACTTTCAGAGCTTTTTTGAAGGCAAAAAATCACCCTGTTCTCTTCCAAACAAGGTGTTTTTTACCAAATGATCAATAATTTGTGACCATTTCACTTTTTGATGTGACCATTTGTGACCAAACTACTCACTAACAGGTTGTTCTTTATTATCTTTTTCAAAAACAAATAAATCTCCCACCTGTACATCTAAATAATCGCAAATACGATCGATAGTCTCCAAATCAATTCGAGTCAATTCGCCATTATAAAGCTTATGCAAAGTTGTTTTATTAATGCCTGTACCACGAATTAAGTCAGCTACACGCATTTTTCTTTCAGCCAACAATATTGGTAGCTTACAAATAACCATTAATTTTTCCTCTAATACAATGAAAATTTAATTGCATTTAATTAAATTTGAGGTTATTTTAGGTCTAAGGATGAAAAATTACTTACATCCGATGAATTACGCCAGGAATACAATTATGTCATATACCTATCTCACAGCCCAGCAACTGGCTGAAAAAATCCAGTACGACGCTCGTACCATTCGCAACCAGCTGAAGGACAGTGTCTTTATTGAAGGTGTTCACTACATCCGTCCTTTTGGTGGTCGAAAAATTCTTTTTGTTTGGGAACGCATTGAAACTGAAATGCTTAAATTCACCGGTTTAAGCATGGATGCCTTGCAATAAGGCTTAGGAGGTTTAACTGATGGCTACCATCCGGGAACGAAGTGGCAAACTGATTGCCGACTTTCGCTACATGGGCATTCGTTGTAGAGAGACAACTAATCTTGAAGACAATGCTTATAACCGACGCATTTTGAAAAAACGTCTCGAACAGCTTGAAGCTGAAATTACTTTGGGAACTTTTGAATACGAAAAGTACTTTCCAAAAAGTAACCGTGTTGAGGAGTTTAAGGAAAAAAGAAGTCAGCAAATTGCTGTACAGACCAAAGTTCCTCTTTTTAAAGAGTTTACTGAATTGTGGTTTAAGCAGAAACAAGTTGAGTGGAGAACCTCATACCAGCAAAAGGTTTCAATTGTGATCAAAAACTATTTGATTCCTGCTTTTGGTAATCAGGTTCTCTCGAAAATCAAGAAGTCAGACTTGCTGAACTTCCGTGCCTCTCTCGCCAAAGTGACACACGGAAAAGATCAAACAAGTCTGAAAGCATCGAGGATCAATCAAATCATGACGCCTTTACGTATGATACTCAATGATGCGGCTGAACGATACGAGTTTGAGTCGCCTTATAAAAATATTAACAATCTGAAGGAAAGCAAGATTGAAGTCACACCTTTTTCTCTGGAAGAGGTGCATAAAATTCTTACCACAGTGCGTGAAGACTTCCGCCCCTATTACACCATTCGCTTTTTTACGGGTATGCGTACCAGTGAAATCGATGGTCTGCAATGGAAAAATATCGACTTACAGCGTCGTGAAATCCATATCAGAGAAGCGTTAGTGAATGGTGTGCTTGGTGGAACCAAAACTTATGGTTCTGACCGCACGATCCAGATGAATGACCGCGTTTACCAAGCCTTTCTGCAGCAGAAAAGCTTAAATAATGGTAAATCAGAGTTTGTTTTCTGCAATCGTGATGGTGGACCTCTCGATTATCGTCTGGTGAATAAACGTGTCTGGCATCCGATCTTGCGCTTTCTAGGATTGAAGTCTAGAAGAGCCTATCAAACACGTCATACAGCAGCAACTCTTTGGCTGTCGGCAGGAGAAAATCCAGAATGGATCGCACGTCAATTGGGACATTCAACGACTGAAATGCTATTCCGGGTCTATAGCCGTTACATCCCCAATGTTACGCGCCGCGATGGCAGTGCATTTGAAGCCATGCTGGAAAAACTAAATACAGAGGAGCTTGCACATGAATAGTAAAGCTTTCTTTGGTGGTGTGGTCGTCAGCCCTGAAGCAGATATTGTCGCTCGTGAATTAATCCATGAGCTACACATTCCCAAACTGCACAATCTGGCCTTTTTGCTGGAAATCAATAAATGCTTCGATGATCACCAAGCATTAAGACTCTGGCTACAGCGAATGCTGGATGAAGGGCAAGCCCATTACGATGACTTGGCCCAACAGGCGCGCCTCCGGTTAATGAGTCTCGCTCACTAATAAAAAACATACAAGGTCATCCAATCGATGACCTTAGCCCCTCTATACCCATAAAAAGGTAAACCCATGCATAAAGATATTTCAATTTGGATGCCACTCTATATTGGCGATTTACAGGCAAAATTCGCACGAATGACCGCAGAACAAATCGGTGCAGCACTGCTGTTAATGATGGATTTCTGGAAAAATGGTGCCATTCCTCATGACCTAGCTACTGTATGTAGCATCACAAAATTATCGCAACATACTAAGGCTAAAACTTTGTTGAATACGCTAATAGCCTTGGAATTGTTTGAAATCGAGTCCGAACAGATTCATTCAAATTTTTTAACCAGTTTAAAAAGCCAGGCATTACAAAATCAGCAAATGAAATCTGATAAAGCTAAAAATGCAGCACAAGCACGCTGGAATAAATCCGCAAGTAATGCTCAAGCATCTAACAAGCAAATGCAAAAAAATGCTCAAGCATCCTCTGAGGATAGCTCAGGCATTGCTCCGACCAAGCTCAAGCAAAGCCCTTCATCTTCATCTTCATCTTCATCTTCATCTTCATCTTCATCTTCATCTTCATCTTCATCTTCAAATTTTGAAGAAAAAAATGAGAGTTTTTTAAAAAATTCAAAATGGATTTAGGAGAACAACCATGAACACCATGCTTAAAACGCTCCAAATTTGCGCAGAAGCAACAGAAACACTTTGCCCTACCCATCACCTACCCTTGATGGAAATTGCCGGTCACAGGCTCTGTAAATTGTGTGCCAAAGAAAAAGTCCATCACTCACATGCAGCCTATGAGAATGAACTGCAACAGCGATTGCTACAACAGAAAATTAAAAATTCAGGGCTCAGTAAACGTTACCTGGATCGTGGCTTCAGGAATTATGTAGTTGCATGTCCTGCACAAGACAATGCCGTCAAACTATGTCAGGCTTTTGCACAGCAGATTATTTCTGACCACAACCCGAACATGTTGATGATTGGTACACCAGGTACAGGTAAAACCCATCTGAGTGCATCAATCATTCGCAACATTATGCATAACAGTACAAAATCTGCACGCTACTATACCAGTGCAGAAATTGCTCAAAAAATGATGGACACCTGGTCAGATGCTTCACGCTCTGAAAAGGAAGTCATCGACCATTTCTCCAGTTTTGATTTATTAGTGATTGATGAATATGGCCTGCATGACCGGCATGAAAAACGTCTAGAAATGGTACATAAGGTTTTATATAGCCGTTATGACAGTATGAAGTCGACTCTGCTAATTTCCAATTTCACAGTCCAAAGTATGCAGCGGGATTTAGGTGTCCGATTATGGTCACGATTACATGAGAACAATTTGATTGTAGTGCCATGTTATTGGGATGATAAGCGTTTCAATAACGTTGATTAAATATCTTAAAAAGTTCAAATAAACCGCTTTTTTTATACCTTAGATTAGCATTTGAAGTGCAACACCATGTTGTTGCCATACTAACTGACTCGGACTTTTAAAGCCGAGTCTTTTTCTAGGACGCTGATTCAAACGTTGAGTGATTTGTGAGATATATTCATCTGTATAGATACTTAAATCACTGCCTTTTTTAATATATTGCATGATTAAGCCATTGGCATTCTCATTCGTGCCTCGTTCCCAGGCGCTATACGGATGATAATCCTCCCATAAATAACCGAAGTTAAAAGTAAAGGTTGAGCAGCATACTCATGCAGGCTGAATTCCTGGCCATTATCTGCGATAATCGTCTATAGCTGATCTTTGATCGGCTTAAGCAGGCTGATGATTGCTTGGCAAATTTCCTCAGCCTTTCGCGCGCTGCACTTCTTCAGCCATAAATAACCTGTATCGTGATCGACGATTGAAACCAAGGATTGTTGGTGATTTTACCAACAATCGTGTCTATTCCCAGGTCCCCAAAGCGAGTTCTCTGCTCAATCTCAGCAGATCTGTGGTGAATGCTTTTGCGGTTTGTCAGCTGACCACGATTCTCAATAGAGCCATATTTTTTCTTTCTTTGCTTTCTGGAATGGAGGTTGTGGAAGAGCACACCACCTTTGCTTTTATCCTGCTGTATAAACCTGTATATCTTTGTGCAACAGAGCCGAATCTAAGTAAACAATTAATTGCCATATACTTAATTATGAGAATATGGATTAATATCTATAAGTGAATGCCGTGTTTCACTTGGTTTAAATCTTGATAAGCTACCTATCGCGTCATTGAACTGAAAAAAGTCTAGCTGAGTACCAATTTCTTTGTTGAATAGTACATATATCTGTCAATATATACTACCTCTTCATACATAATGGAGGGTTATTTAACAACCAAATTATGAGAATTATGAGAAAAAATGAATATGAAATCTTTAAATAAAATCTTGCTTACATGTGTTCTAGTATCTCCAGTTACAGCTGTCTTTGCATATGATTCTCAAGAGGTAATTAACAGGGGGCATATGGAAACACAGCGTTTGGTAGAGCGACAAAGGCAGGATGCACAACGAGTTCAGGCGATTCAGGCTCAACGTAGAGATGAAAATCAGATGCGCGAAAGGGAAAATAAACGTCAAATGGAAAAATCAAGACAACAGGCTCTCAACCGCAAGCCAGTAACGGAAGCAGGAATGAAAAAAGGCTTAAAAGATCTTGGTGACTTGATTACTTCGGATCAAGCAAAAGATGTAATGACTTATATGAATAATTTAAAACCAGATCCTTATGAACAAATCCAAGAGGATCCTGTAAATATGGATGGTTTTTATTTCGATCCAAACCCACAGCGATAAACTCTTGGTCAGATACTTCAAGCTCTGAAAAATAATTAATCGACCAGTTTTTTAATTTTGACTTATTTGTGATTGATGAATATGGCCTGTGTGACCGGCATGAGAAACATTTTAAAATGATACATTAGGTTTTAGATAGCCGTTATAAAAACATGAAATCTACGCTGCTTATTTGCAATTTCACAGTTTAAAATATGTAGCGTAATTTAAATTTGGGGTTTTATTATGGTAGTAGCTATATGAAAAAAATTTGATGGTAATGCAGTATTGTTTAGATAATAATAATACGGCTTATTTAATTTAGTTCCTCGCCCTAAAGGGTTTCAGGCTATTTAATTCAAAATGAGTTGAGATAATCAGCTTTCATTCTCTTATAATTTTGATTTGATATACACATATTCAGAATCAAATGATATCAAGAATATCAAGTTGCTTTCCATTCCAATAATAGAGTAAATAAGATATGCATAAAGTTTTATTAATCTTAGCATCAACTTTTATATTAACTTCTTGTGCCAAAAAAGCAGATGACCCAGCTGTTCAGTTTGATGAAGATATTTACTCTAAAGTAGATACTAGTGATAGTAAACAAAATCCTAATTATCCCGAGCAACCTTTACCCAATACAGGTGACACAGATAACCCAGATTTAAATGGTATAGCACCTCTAGAAATTAAGGCTTCTTCTGGAGCTAATTATTGGATAAAAATTGATGAAGCAAATACAAATCAGCATGTAGTCAGCTATTTTATTCGATCTGGAGAAACCTTAAACGTTCAAATGCCTTTAGGAAGTTATAGTATTAAATATGCAACTGGTCAAAAATGGTATGGTCCAGAATATTTATTTGGGGATGATACAGCTTACTCAAAAGCAGATGATGTATTTCATTTTGAGTCAAATGGATATGAAACTAATGGCTATACTATAGAGTTAATTATGCAAGAAAATGGTAATTTACAGACTGAAAATATTGACAAAGGCCAATTCTAGATTTTTTTGACTCAATATTTTAATCTAGAATCTGTAATCAATTAACTTAAGAAAACCTAATTTTTTTAGCTTAGATAGGAATAAGCTTACTCGCATTAAAACTTTTGTGTTCTCAAAAATTTTTTTAATCGTTTTTAAATTAATAAAATTAATTAGGTTTGTTTTACTTTGCAAAAACTTGATAAACCGTGTATTCGATTTATCAAGTCACTTTAATACCTTTAAAATACTTTATAAAATAGGTAGAATTGAAGGAACCATATCCTGAATTGTCTTTCCATTACAAGTTTCACCTAATGCTGACATTTTCCATGCACCATTGTGACGATAAACTTTAGCAATAATTAAAGCCGTGTAATTACCTTTTGCTGAAAGATTATATTTTGCAATTTCAACATTCGTTGTAGCATCTACAACACGACAAAAAGCATTTTCAACTTTTTCAAAAGTTTGACCACGGAAACTACTGATTGTAAATACAATTGATTTAACTTGGGCAGGGACTTTAGTCAGATCTACATGAATTGATTCATCATCACCATCGCCATCACCGGTAAGATTGTCACCAGAATGTTTGATACTGCCATCCCGGCTCTGTAGTTGACCGAACCAAATACTATCTAAGGCTTTGTTATTCTCATCAAACATGATTGCAGAGGCATCAAGATCGATCGAATCACCACCACTAAACATGCCAAAAAGGCCACCTTTCTTTGCGACATCCCAACCTGCTCCAAGAAATATTTTAGTTAAAGATGAACCATCACCTTTCTCTAAAGAAATTTTTTGACCCTTTACTAAACTAATGCCCATTTATAATTTTCCTCAGTTTGAATTTGAATTGCTACGACCTAAAGCCGTAGCTAACCACTGTAAATAACTCGCACGATTACGTGAACATACAATGACTTTACCATGTCCACGGAACTTAATTACTAATCCTTCTCCACTCGTCAAGCTATTAACAATATTGCCAACAAAGCCACTACCTGAACTTGGAATGCCAATATTATAATTTAAGGATGCATCCCATGCCGCTACATGACCATTATCAATCGTTACTTCACCCTGCTCTGGTGTAATTTCTAGCTCAAGTAAAGTTCCACTGCCAGAAATACAAACTTTACCCTGCCCACTGGTTTCCATGACCACAAAACCTCCCGTGCCCCCAAACAATGCGCCGCCAATATTACTTTGGACTTTTGCTTTAATCATGGTATGTTCAGTCGCTGCAACAAAAGAGCCATCAGATAAAATATACTGTCGTTGACCAACCTCAAGAATCTGCATATCACCATCTAAATTCGGTGATAATAGACACTCTCCTGCCCCTTTAACGGCTTTAATTTGCTGTTGAAACAGAGACTCTCCAGAAGTGAATTTACGCATAAATGCTTGAAAAATTCCCCCACGTAATTTACCGCCAACTTCAAGATTCTGTTCAACCATCACCATGGCATCAGATTCACAATAGATTGCTTCACCTTGCTTCATACTGACATGTAAAAAGGGTTCTGGACTGCCTACAAGATTAAATTCTGCCATTACATTTACCTATCCTCTCACGATATTTTTATTTTTTGCTTCTGTTAACCATATCGGAAATTCTTGAAGTAAAAAGTCATAGAGCATTGATTCAGAAATACTTTCAATATTATCTATTTTAAAGAAATTACAATTGTCGACCACTCGCCCCTCCATGATATCTAATTTCTCTAATACACCGTAATTTCTGCCGCCTATACCTACAAATTGCCAAAATATGGGTTGTGATGATGCCTCTTGTAAAATCTTTTTAATTTTTCTAGCTTCAGACACACCGCCATCAGAAATAAATACAATATAGACAGGTACGTTTGATGGACTTTCTTTAATGAAATAATGCAATACTTCTTCAAGAACGGCAGGCTCATTATTATAGCCAGCTCCCGCATTCCATTTTTTATAGCCTCCTTGTTCTGAAGCTATATAGTTATTTAAATTCTCAAGATTCACATCATTTAAATGAAGGGCTTTTTCTGCAAATGCCCAACACTCAAAGCTACCATCGTCATCAAAATTCAAAGCCAAGGGTATAATTCGGTCTAGAAGGTGTTGTACATCACCCGATTTATATTGTTGGCTCATTGAACCTGAATAATCTAACACCAGTGCTACTCGTGCTTTAATATTCAATAAATTACTTTTTTCTAAGCTTATCAGCGACTTTTTAGTTAAATCTAATAAATGTGGTGCTGCCTGCTCAATTTTATCTAAAATCACTTTTTTCTTTAAATCAAGCTTGGAGAGCGTTGGCATAGGTGGAGCAAGGTCTTCTGCAACCTCAGCACCAAAATGTCGAACCAAAGCATTTAAGCCACTATTAAAGCCTTGTCCAATCGCTGCCAAGCACCATAAATCATTTTTAAAATAAACCTCGACCAACATCGCTGCTTTTTCTTGACTGAAATAGCTGGGGCTTAATGCATACGTTGCCACTACCTGTCCAGATGAGTTAAGCAATTCGATTTGAATCGCTTTCACGTCTCTTAAATTTTTTTGCTGATCACTGACCGCAGCACACAGTATAAATCGTGGCGTCTGTGCATGATTAATGTGCTTTAAATTGAAGTGAAAAAGATGCGCATTACGTTGTTGTTGATAGCGTACTTCTGCGGCAGGTGTCTGAGGCTGATTATAAAAAGTCATATAATCATCATTAAAAAGTGTATCGCCTACGCCTAAGCCAAAGCTTGAAACATCGATCTCAAATGTGGCGTTCATTTGAATCCGTAAAGTAAAGACATCACTTGTCTGAATAATTTGATTCAATGCTATTTTTTGACCAGAAATCAAGTGCATTTTTATTCTCTATTGTAGTACTTGAAAGT
This sequence comes from Acinetobacter sp. RRD8, assembly GCF_031844225.1. GTDB lineage: Bacteria > Pseudomonadota > Gammaproteobacteria > Pseudomonadales > Moraxellaceae > Acinetobacter. The sequence goes on along the minus strand of NZ_JAUZUU010000007.1, from coordinate 104,833 downwards.
AATCCTATATCTATCACTTTCAAGTACTAAAAGATCGCTCTTTTAGTACTTGTGTTACAACTAGCTGCTTAAACAGCAACACCATAACTAGCTGCTAAAGCACCTAAACCACCACTAAAGCCTTGACCTACTGCTTTGAATTTCCACTCACCACTGTGACGATATAATTCACCAAAAATCATTGCAACTTCAGTGCTACCATCTTCAGATAGGTCAAAACGAGCTAACTCTTCTGCATTAGCATCTTGGTTAATCACACGTATATATGCTTTATCAACCATACCGAAGTTTTGACTATTTTGCTGACCTTCATGAATAGTTACCGCAAATACAATTTTTGCCACTTCTTGAGGAACTTTAGACAAGTCTACTGAAATAGTTTCATCATCGCCATCGCCATCACCAGTACGGTTATCACCATTATGAGTCACTGAACCACATGGTGAAACTTTCTGATTAAAGAAAATAAATTCGCCGTCTAAACGAACTTTACCATCTTCACCCGTTAAGAAAGCAACAGCATCTAAATCGAATGCTTTACCATCCGTTGTACGAGGATTCCAACCTAAGCCTAAGTCGACTTTATTCATAGTTGGTGCAGTTTTAGACAGGTTGATATTCCCGCCTTTTGATAAATTAATCGCCATTTTTTATTTCCTTATTAAATATAACTTATGAAGCATTTTGCTTTTTACTGTACGCAATTGATGAGAATACAGCCCATACAATAAATGCTACACCTATTAATCCGGTAATGACTTCAGGGACATGTAACCCTGTACCACTCACAAGCATAATAAAGGCCAACGCACCAATTGCATAATGTGCACCATGCTCTAGGTATACATAGGCATCCAATGTGCCTTTTTCAACTAAATAAATAGTCATAGAGCGCACAAACATCGCACCAATGGCCAAACCAAGCATAATAATAACTACATCGCTGGTAATTGCGAAAGCGCCGATCACGCCGTCAAAACTAAAAGATGCATCTAATACTTCTAAGTATAAGAAACCACCGATACCACCTTTAACGATTGTACCTGTTGCTGAAGCACTGCTTGAGTTTTCAGATTCATCATCTTTGCTACTGCCTTCTAACAGATGCCCTAGTACCTTAACACCGACATAAACTACGATACCCCAGATACCAGCCATTACCACTACAAGACGGGATTCATCAGGCATATAGCTTGCCAAAATCAGTAGAATGACCAAGGATAGAAATACTGAAATAGCTTGGATATTCCCTAAATCAGCTAATTTTGATTCAAGCCAATGGAACCAATGTGTATCCTTTTCATCATCAAATAAGAAATTTAAGAACACTAATAATAAGAACATACCGCCAAATGCAGCAATCTCTGCATGATGTGCCATTAGCTTAGCTGAATAGGTTGCAGGATCATTCAGAGCAAGTTTAGCAACCTCTACCATGCTCATATCAGCTGTTACACCTACAATAAGTAGAGGAAATACCAAACGCATACCAAATACTGCCACCAATATGCCGACAGTTAAAAAAAGCGTACGCCAAAACTGATCCCAATGTTTCAATACAGAAGCATTGACAACAGCATTATCAAAAGATAATGAAACCTCCATCACAGCTAGAATAGAAGTAATAGCCAAGACTTTAAACATGGCCATCAGGCCAGCTTCAGGACCATGTGTGAAGCCCCAATATGCTGAAATAGCCAAGCATATGATGGTAAAAATTATCGAAAAACGGAAATGTTTCATTTTTTACCTAATAAACAAAGTTTAAATACTGATGCCATATTGGCTACACATAGCGCGTAGACCGCCATTATAACCTTGCCCTACGGCTCTAAACTTCCATTCACTATTATGACGATACAGTTCACCGAAAATCATCGCTGTTTCAGTAGAATAATCTTCATTTAAATCAAAGCGGACAATTTCGACATTGGTCTGGTCATTGACTACACGAATAAAAGCATTTTGCACTTGACCAAAATTTTGCCCACGGCTTTCAGCATCATGAATAGTCACAGTAATGGCAATTTTTTGCACATCAGCAGGAACTTTCGCCAAATTAATTTTAACCGCTTCATCATCGCCATCACCCTCACCGGTACGATTGTCTCCGGTATGTTCGACAGAACCTTCTGGTGAACGGGTTTGGTTATAAAAAATAAAATCAGTTTCACCACGAACTTTATCATTTGTAGCCAATAAAAATGCAGAAGCATCCAAGTCAAAATCTGCACCATCGGTTGCTCGCGCATCCCAACCTAAACCAATCAAAACTTGGTTAAGCGATGGATCTGTTTTACTTAAAGATAGATTTCCACCTTTGTTTAATGAAATAGCCATAATTTTCTCTCTTCTTTATTACATGTAAATTAAATTGATACTGTTAATCTTTTGAGCCTTGGGTCCAGCGGAAACCAAAGCGATAAAACTTATCTAAAAATTGTTGGTCTTTAAAATAACGAACTTCTCGATTGGCTTGAATAGCACCATTCACATTTTTTAATTCTATGATTGCACAGGTTGTTAATTGATTACCATCGGTTAAGCGCACTTCAATTTCTGGTTGATCAGGAATACGAATCGTAACCACCCCATCTGTTGCAGTCCACTGTGCTGCACCGTCATAAATATACGTGTAAATCACAATACGTTCAATGCGATCCCATTGAGTGCCGTTAATGTGTAAGTTTTCTCCATTTAGCGATGCTCCGGTGCGATCATCTGCGTCTAATTTCATATAGGGAGCGCGATCAAAATTACCAAATCGGTTACCAAGCGGTTGCACTAAATCAATGCCGCCATCTTTAAGCTGTATCATCGCCCCCAAATCCAAGTCGATTGAACTGGAGCGAGTTAATTTTTGAAAAAAAGATTCGGATTTAGGTATAGATTTATTCCAGTTTAAATTGACTGAAATTTTTCCAAAGGCTGAACCTTTCTTACTAAGATTAATTGTCGAGTTATTTTTATCTAACTTGATCTTGGATAAATTTATATTTGATTTTGTTGGCGTTGGCGTTGGCGTTGGCGTTGGCGTTGGCGAAGTATGCGTTGTAGTCTCATCAATCACCACACCAAAGTTTTCGGCCAAAGGTTTCAGTCCGCCATTAAAGCCTTGATCAATAAATCTAAATTTCCACTTATCATTATGTTTATACACTTCTGCCAAAATTAATGCTTTTTCTGTTTTAGACTGAGTCTGAATCAATGCATTAGCGATAGGTTGATTACCGGATAAAAGTTCAATATGAATAGGAGTGATTCGACTAAAATTATTGGGTTCATTAATTGTTGCACATAAAGTAACCTTTTGAATTTGTGGATCTAGTAATGCTGTATTAATCTTAAATTTCGTTAAATATGGATTATTAGAATTAGATTGAGTCAGTACTACACTTTGATTCAAGGTTTGAGTTTGTCCATAGAAGATCATGTCCTGATCGCCACGCACTTTTTGCGTACTTTGTGCTAAAAGATATGCAGTACAATCAACCTCTACTTGATTTGGAATACTGGTTTTTATTAATATCTCCACCACTTCAGATGCTAAAGCAATGTTTCCACCTGCAATAAGTTGCATACTACCCTCTTACAATATTGTAATATTTCATTTAACTAATTAAGTATATGAGTATAAAAAAATATCTTAAAAATTATTTTATTCGTCCTATATCGTTTTAACATAGACGGATTCACGCGGCAAGTATAGCAATATAAAAACCCGCCACCACGTCAGTGGGTTGATATCAACCCAGTGACTTTCTAGAACAATTTTTCAATTTATTACATGAAAAATTTTATATACTCCATGTAGAATGGAATCATAAATTCATAATTGTTATTAAATAAAATTGAGATCAAATCTACTGTGAAATCGCATTACAATATCTGGATTGCTGAAAGTTATTCCTGTCAAAATGACATTATTCAATTATTAAAAAACTCAAATTTATCCCCCTATCTGACTATTTTTTGTTCTCACAGTAAACAACGTCCTGGACTGAAGCTGCTTGCAGATTATTTTTTTCAACAACCGCTTATTAAGGAAAGTCCAGACTGGTTATTAGAACAATGTAAAAAGCATTCTATTCAACTTTTGCTTTGTGGAAAGCATAGTCAATTTATTGAGCCATTTCGTGAAGAATTTTCTCGTCATGATATTCAATTAGTAACTGGTGCCAGAGGCATCAGTCAGCATGAAAATATTAATAATAAATTTTTATTTGGACAAATTTGCGAAGGTTTAAACTTACCTAGCATTTCTGCTACAAAAGTTGCTCATGTTAATGAATTAAAGCAAGCTATTGAGGAATATCAACAACGATATAGCGCTATTTGTGCAAAGCCTGTTTATGGCGTATATGGTGCAGGTTTTGTGCAATTAAGCGATCATGTTTCATATTTTATGAAATTTCAATCTAATACTCTATGTAATACACAACAGTTTATAGAAGCTTATGCTCAATTACAGCCGCCTATTGAGTATTTGATTATGCCTTTTTTGCAAGGGCAAGAATGTTCTGTAGATATTGCCTGTAGTAATGGCAAAATTTTAGCATTAGTGACTCGGATAAAATTTAAATTTTATCAAGAATGCTATATCGAGCATCCATGTCATGAAATATGTAAAATTTTAGTAGAACATTTCCAGTGCGATGGATTGATCAATATTCAATTTAAGCAAGATGATCATGGAGTCTGGCATATTTTAGAAATCAACCCGCGTCCCGCTGGCGGTTTTGCCTATACACAACATACTGGAATTAATTTAATTGCAGAATTGATTGCTGAAAAATTGCACTTAATTTTAAAGAGCCCCGTACCAACTACTTTAGTACAAGTTCTCCCCATCCTACAAAGTATAAAAATGGAATGTAAACATTGATAAAACATATTGATTTAAGTCGTGGCCGTATTAGTGTGACAGTAAATCATCATCATCCTGAATGGACATTGGATGATTTGCTGAGCTTTGCAGAAAGAATTAATCCGAAACGTGCATTTTTATTTGTTTCTAAAGTTCTGGGTAAACATATTCCTGTCGCACCATCCGTGATGCAAAAAAGCTATCAAGACCTTGCTGCACTTATTCCCAAGAATTTACCCTATCCCATTAGTGTGATTGGTATGGCTGAAACCGCAGTCGGTTTGGGCGCAGGAGTCTATCGTGAGCTCAAACCAGATTTCGGGGAAAATGCGATTTTTTTAACGACTACTCGGCATCCAGTCGAAACCTTGCCCACATTAGGCTTGTTTTTAGAAGAACATAGCCATGCACAAGACCAGTTTATCTTATCCAGTCATAATGCTATTAAACATCAACACATCCTGAGTTCAAAAACACTTATTTTAGTTGATGATGAAATTTCGACTGGAAAAACCTTTAGAAATTTAATTCTCAGTCTTAAAAAATCGGGTTTAGAACAGATTGAACGGATTATTTTAGTAACCTTAGTCAATTGGGCTGAACAGCACTTAGTCACCGATGATTTAGGTATTCCAGTTGAAGTGATTTCTTTATTACAAGGTCACTGGCAGTGGCAAGATAACAATAAAGAAATTGATATTCAAATGCCGAATGTCAGTTCAACCCAACAACAAAGTCAAAAAGTTATTGCACCCAATGACTGGGGACGCGAACCGACTTTTCTGGATTGTTCTGTGTGGCAACAGATTAAATCCATTCAAGCGCATGAAAAAGTTTTAGTGTTAGGTTCGGGTGAATTCACCTGGATTCCTTTCCTCATGGCAGAGCAACTAGAAAAGCAAGATGTTGAGGTTTATTTTAGCTCCACCACCCGCTCTCCGATTATGCAAGGTCATGCTATTGAAAGTATTTGTTTATTTAAAGACAATTATGGACTCAATATGAATAACTATGCATACAACGTGAAACATCAACAATTTGATCGTGTCTTTTTAATCATTGAAACTGCTAAAGATAGTGTTGATCCTCTGCTTTTTGAACAAATAAAAAACTTGGAAATTATTAGTTATGAATGCTAAGCCGTTAATTTTTGTTGACTTAGATGACACACTTTTTCAAACACATCGTAAAAGCACACCTACGCCTTTACATAAAATTGCGACTACAGATAAATTAGGTGAACCGCTCTCTTATATGCTGCCAAAACAGCAAATATTCGTGAATTGGCTATTAGAGTCTGCTGAAGTAATTCCAGTCACTGCTCGGTCAGTAGAAGCATTACAACGCGTACATATTCCTTTTCAGCACGGTGCAGTCTGCTCACATGGCGGAACCATTTTAGGGGCCAATAAACAGGTTGATCAAGAATGGCTTGTTTTGCAACAGCAAGCTACAGCAGAGTTAGAACACTTACTCAATGATCTACCCAATGCACTACTGGATTATGCAAAACCTTTTGGATCAATCCGTACTTGGACGGTGGAAGAAAATGGCGGGAAAATTTATACCGTTGCCAAACAGAATGATCCGGAACCATTATTTTTATCTAAAATTATTGCCAACTTACCTGCTGAAGTGCTCGAGCATTGTTACGTACATATCAATGGTAATAATTTGGCGATTATTCCAAAATTTGTTTCTAAACAAAAAGCAGTCGAATTTTTTATCAACAAATATGACCCTGAACGTGAACGTGCCATCTTAGGTTGGGGCGACAGTTTATCTGATGCCGGCTTCTTAGCGTGCTGTGATTGGTTTGGTATGCCCAAAAATAGCCAATTGGATAAGTTTTTAGCACAAAGTTTAATGCAAGATCATAATGCGAAAGGATATTTAGGACATGGATAAGAATTATGCTGGTGCATCCAATCTTAATACCTTAGGTTTTCATGGTTCATATCGACCGCAAGATGTAACCTTTTTACTCAATATTGATGATATTGAACCGACACCATTGGCAGAAAAAGAGTATTTGATTCAATCAGGGAAAAAACATTACTCCCAAATGATTAGTGTAGAGCATCCCCCTTCAAAAGAGCAGATGCGTCATTTTCAATACGCTTTTGAGCAAGGTGCTGAACGTCTGGCTTGTGATGTACAGAAAATTGGTAACTCTCTACTGAGTCGATTTAAAAATCAGCCTATTATTTTGGTCAGTCTAGTACGTGCAGGTGTACCTTTAGGGGTACTGCTCAAGCACTATATTGAAAAATATCAGCAGTGCGTACATTACGGTATTAGTATTATTCGTGATCGCGGTATCGACTTTGCAGCCTTACATGCCATTATTGATCAACATGGTGCGGAAAATATTGTTTTTGTAGATGGTTGGACAGGTAAAGGTGCAATTTGTCGAGAGTTAACCCAAAATTTAGCAGATTATCCGGCATTATTTGATGCAGGCTGGGATATTCCTCGCCTTGTCACCTTAGCCGATTTAGGTGGCTATTCTTGGTTAAGTGCTAGCTGTGAGGATTGGCTGATTCCGTTTGGTATTCTAGGTTCTGTGGTCTCTGGTTTAACCTCACGCACCATTTTAAAAGATCATATCAATTTTGAGTTAGCAAAAAAAAATTGCTATGAGCCTAAAAATTGGCATAGTTGTTTAGTTTACAAACATCTAGCTGAACATGATATTTCAGTAGATTTTACAGACAAAATTTTAAATATTATTAATCAGAATCCGTCTACAAATTTATCCCATTGGAATAATCATATTCGACTCAAACAACAAAAAATTTGTTTAGATACGATTATTTGGATCTCTGACACCTATAATATTAAAAATATTAATCGTATTAAACCTAGTATTGCAGAAGCGACACGTGCGGTATTAAGACGTATTCCTGAAAGAATATTAATTCGTGATCCATCCAATCCCCATGTACAATTACTGTTACATTTTGCCAAAGAACAAAATATTCCTGTAGATATTTTAGGTGCCAAGTTAGGTCCATACCATGCAGTCACTCTGATAAAAAAAGTCGAGAAAAATAAATGAAACAACTGCAACATGCGATTGAACTTGGTGCAACCATGTACATTCCTGCAACTCATGAGCAGTTATGGGAAGTTACCGAAGGGATTAAATTTCCAATACTTAAATCTATTGCAGTCTGTTTAGAAGATGCCGTATTGGAAAGAGACGTACAAACTGCGATGGTTAACCTAAAACTTTTATTACAAAAACGTTTAGAACAGCCGAATCCTAAAGCACCTGCAATGTTTATTCGTCCTAGAAATATTGAGATGGCAAAACACATTGTCGACTGGGAATTAAATCATACCTACAGTGGTATGATTTTACCCAAGTTTACGCTACACGATCTAAAACAGTGGATGGACGTTTTGCCATCTAATATCAACCTGATGCCAACGCTTGAAACTAAAGAGATTTTTGATATGGGCCATAATATGGAACTTAATCAAGCCCTCAAGTATGATTTTCATAAAACCTTGTGTTTAAGAATTGGAGGTAATGACCTTCTGTCCTGTTTAAATTTACGTCGTCCTAAAAATAGTACTATTTATCAAACCCCTGTAGGTATATTGATTTCACAATTGGCAGGCTTATTTATTCCAGCTGGTTTTCAACTCAGTTCGCCAGTGTGTGAACATATTAACCACACGCAATTGCTCATGAGTGAAATATGCCAAGATATGAATAATGGGATTTATACAAAAACTGCCATTCATCCTTCGCAAATTGCGTATATTCATCAAGCCCTTCAAATAACTACAGAAGAATTTCATGAAGCACAGCAAATTTTATCGCAAGATGCTAAAAGTGTATTTAAAAGCCACGGCTCAATGTTAGAACCTGCTACACATCGCAATTGGGCAGAAATGATTTTATTACGCTATAAAACTTTTGGTTTATGTAAGTCTCAACCGTCTACCCAAGATAAACTTATGCTCAATACATTTTCAGTCTAAGCTTCAACCATCTGTACTACAGCCAGACGGCCACCTTCTTGCTTTGAAAGTAAAATTTTTACACCATCTTTTAGCTCAATTTTACCTCCAATCGGGATAGCTGTTTTGGTTGTTACGTCAGTCAAATCTGCTAACCCTTCATTAACTAACCACCACTTATTATTATGAAAAACAAAATAACCTTTCCGTTTAGTTTGAGCAGGAGTTAAACGTTCATTAGGAGCAACTAAATGATTAGTATGCCATTCAAATAAAGACTGACCTGTCCATACCATTAAACGATGATTATCTGGTCTAAACTTTCCTTCTTGACGTGCAGAATATAAGTTTAGTATTGGCAGCTTACCTGAAAATGGCGTATTGCAGAAAGGACATTTTGGTGCAGTAGTATTATCGAAAACATACCACTTATGGGTACAATTAGCATTTAAACACGGCTGAATTAAGTCAACGGTTTTGACTAAAGCATCTTCCCAATCATTTGCAGAAGGTCGCTTACTCGGTTCATGCAAACCATCAATAAAACATTTATTAAATAATTCGGTTAAATATGGTCCTGTCACAGTATAAGGAATTTGCTGTGGATCTGCCCAAGGTAATTGAGATGATTTTAATTGATTAGAACGAACACGGTTGGAGTGGTCTGTCGGATGTTCGATGAATAATGCCTTTTGCCCCATGCCTAGATTTTCATCTTTTTGTGGGTCATCCATATCGTGGATTTTTCCACCACGTAAAGGATGGCGATATAACAAATACATATAGATCAACACACCCAAGGCATGTCTATCTGTTGTAATACTAGGTAAAAAACGTTTTGGATCTTCTTTTGATAAGTGACTAGTCGTTACCACTTCTGGTGCAATAAAATCAGGAGTTCCCACTACATCAGGAGGATATTTACCAGGTACAACTAAGCCATCGACATCAATGACACACGCACTTCCCGTAACTGGATCAATCAATACATTTTTGTAAGATAAATCTGAGTGAGCTACCCCAGCAGCATGCATACGACGTACTGCACGTGAAATTAGAATACTAATTTTAAGATAATTGAGCCATGTACCCTTTTCCCGATCGTCTAAAAAACGATTTTGATTATTCGCACTCGCAAACCACTTACCTTCTTTTTCTTTACCCTTAATACTTAGAAAATCATTATTTTTTGAACCATGTTCAAAGAAAAACTGTTTTTTATAAGTTGGCGCAGTAATTCCTATCAGATTATTATATTCAACTAATGCATCTGGCCAACAGTAGATATTCTTCCAATAATCTCCTCCGACCCCATTAAAAATACCATTCCATTTATTGCCAACGATTTCTTTTAGGCGCTCTTTCTGTTGGTCAAGCGCTGCTTTGGATTCATAGAATTTATTTTTCTCCTTACTAAAAAAGCATACTACATAGCTTTTATCAGGTGAAAAATACACATCTTTCATTGCACCAGAACCAATCACTTCATCGACAAACTCAATTGGACGACCATCAACAGTTGTACATTTAACAATTTTTCCTGCCACGACTATGTTCCTTATACTTCTGTTGAATCTTGGTCTAATTGATATGCTGATGCCTTCTTATTCCATAGCACTGCCATGGTTCGATCATCATGATGACCCGGTTTAAAGAAGTGCATCCATTCTAACAATGCGACATCTGCATCTGGCTGGTGGAATAAAGGTTCAATTTCCTGATACATTTTTGTCCATAACGGATGTTGTCCCAAGCCAACCTCTGTCTCAAAAATAGGATCAGAGATTCCATCTGTCATGATCAATACCGCATCAATATCATTGAAATGTCCAATTTTGATACGGGTGCCGAAGTCTGAAGCAATACTACGATCTAAAAATTGTGTTTGTCCCGCATATTCTCCACCGTCCGCTACATTCATTAAGCGAACCGAATCTCTTCTATAAACAGCGATCGCCCCATCTCCGACTGAAAATGTACTGATAAAAGTTCTGTTTTGATATTGGCGGACAACAGCCACCAATAAAGTTGTTGAAAATGCTTTTGCTGGCACATTAGATGCTTTAGCCTGCAATTCAATCTCTTCAATAATTGACTTATAAATATCATAATAAACATTAAAGAATTGCTCATTTAATTTTTTAGCAATTTGCTTCGTTACTTCATCTTGTTGCCCTATTTGCCATTGCGAAAGATCTTCCTCAAGTGAAGTAATTGTAGCGGCATTCAAATATCCAGAAAATTGTTTTTCAACAATATCTACTGCAATTCTTGAGCCCTCTCGTGAGTAAATTGCACTTCCTGCACCATCAGCAACAGTGATTACTGACCATTCTGTATCTGGAATATAAAAAAGACTAAAATCATCGTCACGGAATGTCCCTGCATGTTCATGAGAGCGTCCTCGACGACTGGCTGCAATTAAATCAAATTTTTCCGTAGATATAAGGCGCTGGTCTGTATGATCCTTAATAAACGGTTGACCTGCTTCAGGTTCAAGCACCTTCCATAAACTACGTGGATCTGGGATGATATTAAGCTTGCAACGGCCTGAATGGGTTGCATTATCCATACTATATTGGAAAGTGAATTCGAACTCTTCGGCATGTTCAGGTTCACCACGTACTGTTTGGGACTCCTCATCAAAATAAAAGTCATGCTTTCCAAATCTAAAACTTTCTGCTTTAAATCGAATCTTGTTGAAGTCATGTGCTGAACTAATTGAAATCTTAGAATTATAAAACTGTCCGACACGCGCATTTTCAACTTGGAACTTTACTTCATTACTATACATAGAATGATTATCTTCTATTGTTATCTGAGTTGGAGATTGGTCTTGTGGAGAGGAATCATCAAGTGGGGTAATTTTTGCTAAAGTTGGAGTCGTATCAATTTTTTTTAAGACATCTTGAACACAAGTCATATTTTCTTTTTGAGTCTCTAGCTCTCTAAGATGCTCCATCATTTTTGTTTCATCATCATTTTGGCTAATAAACTCTAACTTAGTATTATTATCAATCTCTACATCAACAGTTAACTCCTCAAGTCTGATACCATCTTTTAGATCATCTGTAAGTGATGAATTTAACTCTTTAGGAGACATCTGCTGTGTTTCTAGAATAGTGCTTTTGTTAAGCTGCTGAGATGCATCATGACAAGATACTGTCAAATCATATTCATGGTTTAAATAAGTCGATTTTTTTGCAAATAAATCTAATTGCTCACAAGCAATAATACGATTAAAGTCAACACCCAGATGTAGCAAAAGCTGATCAAGTTGTTGAACATGTTCATCTTTTGAGAAAAAATCAACAAATGTTGATGTAAATACTAAATTTTTTCTCTGTAATATTTTTTGAATTTCTACCGCAAGTTTTTCATGCATATATTTTTTTCCTAAGAATCAACTCTTCAAACACATTATTTGTTTCTTTTTACCAGTGAGCAATTTTTAACCAATATATCTAATATCAGCCAAATTTTAAGTAATTATAATTAACCTTGCCCGCGCGTAAGGTCAAAACCACCACTGGAGATAGTGAAACTCACTTGTCTATGACACCAAGGACAGACCACATATTCAGAATAACCGTCATAGCACATCAAATTTCCACAGTCACACATAGCAAATGCTGTTTCAGCATAACAGTGTGGACATTGCGCATCTCCTTCAAGCTGTGCAGTATTAATTGTCGGCTTATCCGCAGTCTGATCTGTCCAGCTAAAATAATCTTCAGAAATTGTTTCACAAGTGTCTAATTTAAAGTTATATAAACTGATATTTAGATCAGATAGACCATCGTATTGCATGTTACGTGTATATTTTAGAATATAAGGATGATGCAATTTTTGACAGCGTCCTATAAAAGTTACGGTACGATCGTCTGCATGGCCTTTGCGGAAGCTTAATTTATTTTTTGCCAAATGCATATAGCGTTCATCAAGGGGCAATATTTGTTGATTTTCATTCTGATGACCTACGCTAATACTTTGCGAAACAACCGATGCACTAATCCACTTACATAGGCTTTTTACATATGCTTGATCAACTTGATCGAGCATAATGCAATGTTCTGCAAATTGTTTCAAAATAGTAAAATCGACATCTTGACCTAAACCAATAGCTACCAACGATACTTTGTCTTCGTATTTTGTTTTCCAACGATAAATAGCTTCTTGATAATCATCTGTAGGGCGTCCATCGGTAAACAAATAAACAACTGGTTTCCAATCACCTTTTACATCTACTGTTGTACGTATAACAAAGCGATCGATTTCTTTACCGAGATGGTCTAAAGCTTTACCTAAATGTGTTCCTCCACCTAAGGGTAATTCACAATGTCGATATGCAAATAACTCAGTTAATGGCACTAGAGTACGCACGATTCCTGCATAGGCAATAATTGAAACATAAACCGTCTCCAAAGCATAAGGATCTGTCCTGAGACTTTTCATGATGAAATCAATACCCTCTTGAACTGCTTCTAACGGTTTACCAACCATCGACTCTGAACAGTCAATTACAAAAAATACAGGTAATCGGCGCATAATTCATCCCATCTTATTGTTATGATTTACATTAAAAATCTATTATAAGTTTGATCTTATTAATTCATCGATACAATTAAGCAAGATCATCGATCCGAACATAAAATCAAACGAGAAAAATTTGAATTTTCCCTTATAACACTAACTGAATTTCAGATGGTGGTGGTGGCAGTGATATTGGTCCACTAATTCCTGCACTACTACTTCCTGCAACGACACTTGCTGAAACCCATTTAAAGAAACTTGAGAATGAAGTGGTATCCATAGTATCGAGTACTACTACTTTCTGCGTAAGCTGTAACAAAGTCTCAGTTTTTGCTTTTGGACCTGCTGCACAAGCCACGATGGTTGCAAAATTCAATTGTTGGATATGAGGAATTATTTGCTGATACGCATAAACATCTGAAGGAGAACCATCTGTCATGAGGAAAATCAATGGGCGCCAATCACCTTTTTCATCCGATGTGGTTTTCTTAACATTGGTTTCGACTTCCTGCGCAAGTAATTCCAAAGCTGCTCCCATAAATGTTGCACCTGAACTCGGCACTTCAATTTCTGGAATTTGAATTTCCTCCAGAGGTGTAAGTGACAAATAAACCCTTGCTTCAATATCAAAAGTAATAATACTGATATAAACACTTTCAAGAGCGTAGGGATCTTGCCTTAAAGCGCTTAACATAGATTGGAGACCAACATTCACAGAGTGAATGGGTTCTCCTTTCATAGAACCTGATGTATCAAGCAAAATATAAACTGGTAGACGGCGCATTGTTATCTCTTTATACGTATTCTTTTAACCATTCCAAAAAATTATCAGATGCAGAAGATTGACCTAAAGCATTGAATTTCCAACCATTAATTTCACGAACCAGTTCTGCAAATAACAATGAACGTTGCTGATCATAACCTTTACCAGATAAGTCAAAACGCACCATCTCTTTACCAGATGCATCTACAGCACGAATAAATGCATTATCCACTTGACCAAAATGTTGATTATTTTTAATACCCTCATAAATTTGAACAATAAATACAATTTTTTGATAATCGTTTGACAGTGAATTTAACTTCACAATAATTTGTTCATCATCACCATCACCAGCTCCTGTTCGATTATCTCCCGTTAACCGAATGTTGCCCGAACGATGATATAAGTTATTAAAAAAAATTACATCACTATCTCTAAGCGTGGCATTCCCCGCTCCATCCCACCCTAAATCTCGAACCTTACCATCTGCATCACATAAAAAAGCCACTACATCTAGATCATATTCTGCAGATTGACTTCCAAATAAACCTCCCAAAAAACCTGTCTTTTTTTCAGCAATATCCCAGCCTAAACCGATGGTTACTAAAGATAAATTATGTTGCGATTTTTCAAGGCTTAAGCCTTGTCCTTTGGCTAATGTAATCGCCATCATTTTTTCCTTTCGATTATTTATAATTAGTTAAAGTACAACATTTACTTCAGGTGGAGGTGGGGGTAAATCGTTCAATCCATTCACTTCTTTCTGCCCCGCATCTACTTTTTGACTACCAGTAGAAATACTTGCAGAAACCCATTTGAAAAAGGCTTTAATAGTATTGGTATCAGCAGTCGCCAATTCGACTACAACCTCAGTGATTTGTTTTAAAATGGATGTATCTGCGTTATGACCTGCCGCACAGGCAATAATCATCCCTGTTTTAACTTGTTTTAATTTTTCAAAGCCTTTTTTCCAATCATCAGTTGGTACGCCATCAGTCATAATAAACACTAAAGGCTTCCAATCCCCTCTAACTTCAGGCGTTGTTTTTTGAACTTCTTGCTCAATTTTTTCAGCTAATAATGCTAGTGCCTCTCCTAACTGTGTTGTTCCTGTAGCTTGTAATTGAGGAGAATTAAACATAGCTATTTCCGTTAAAGGAACTATCTGTTTTGCATTTGTATCAAAACTAATTATTGAAAGGTGAGCCGTTTCTAATGCATAAGGATCTTGTCTTAATGATGAAACAAGTATCTCTACACCATTTTTTACAGCCTCAATAGGCTCTCCCATCATTGAGCCTGATGTATCTAGTAATAAGTAAACTGGTAGTCTTCTCATTTTTACCCCTAAAAATTTTTAACTGTAGTAAGATTCAATATAGATCTAGTAAGTAATTTTATTCTTTAATATTCCATTAATAAAATTTACTTTCTATCCATTATTATTAATATTAAGCAAAGATAAGCACAAGTAAAATTTACTGAATTTTGATAAATAATGACAATATTTTTTATGAAATTAATTCGTCAAAAAGCTACCATTTTCTCGTAAAACATGTTATATATCAAAATCATGTATCAATTTTATTCAATGCTAAACAATCAAGTTATGACACTCCATAACTTAAGTAAATAATTAGTAATTATATTATATAAAATTATACTTATTGTACTTCATAAAATAAGGTAGATTCAATTTTATAGGGGGAAAAATATGGGCTTCAGATTTCGCAAGAGTATTAAAATCTTACCTGGATTAAAAATCAATCTGACGCATAAAGGCATCAGCAGTGCAAGCATTGGCAAACCTGGTGCTTCTTTAAATATTGGCAAAAAAGGCACCCGAACCAGCGTTGGTATTCCTGGCACAGGCCTATCCTATTCCAAGCGCCAACCCTATAAAAATAGAGCTGGCAACCCAGAGAATCCTGCTCAGGAACAACAACCGTTCTATACATCAGATACCGAGCAACCCAAATCGAATGTCTGGATTTGGGTAATTTTTGGATTATTTTGTTTTATTGTCGGGGTAATTATTTTTTGAATTTAGCCATTCTTTGTACCCCATAATATCCACTGCTAGGCAAAATTTAATTCATTCATTACTATGGACGGATGTTAAATACAATAAAGGCTGCCGCTGATGTCTGATCATGACAGTACTCTGGATTATGATGAAAATGATTTAATCGACTCTCCCTTATCTCAAGTTTTACAAGAGGATAATGAGCAAATTGAAATTCTAATTTATCGATTACCTGATAGTGATTGGACACTGGAAGTGGTGAGCCAAAGTGGTACTTCTACCGTATGGGATGAAACATTCCTGTCAGATCAGGAAGCTCTATCTGTCGCTTTAGATGGAATTAAAGCCGCAGGCGGTATTCAAGCATTTTCCGAACTCAGTGACCTCGAAGCAAAGAAAAATATTTTTCCTGAATCCCTTACTCGCCATTAAAAATGAAGCTGCTAGCGTGGATATGAATCAGTATTTTCTGGATTCTTAGAACCTGTCGCGATGATAGGTTCACTTCAACCCAAACCCATCTAGGGTTGAAGGGTCAAAGTTTTCATCAAACATAAACTCATCTGCTCGCTCTTTTTTTAATGTCGCAAGTGCATAAAAAAAACATTTCTCACATAACTGCAATTCATATCTTTCCCCGTCATACTTAGAACCATAGCCCCAATGCGCAGATAAAGTTCCAAATTCCAATTTCGTTGATTGGTTGCATACATCACATACAACATCTGTAACGACTTCTACCTGTTTCAGTTGTTTAATTTCCATATACGGCTCTCGATATCAATCAAGTTAAATTTGTCCACCTGCTTAGCAAAAACTTATTTATTTTTTGATTTAAATCACACTTTTATAAACAACAGATAACTATATATAGTGATTTAAAGAAGAAAAAATACAATATATGGTATTTTTAGCCATTGTCTCACTATTGAAAACTATATGAATATTATTTTTTTATTTTCAGCCATTTGGCACAAATATGGGGAAGTATCACTGTATGTCTGTAAAAAAGAAAAACACACCAAATTATCGCGTGCCTGCAAAAAACCTGCAATTAATGTGTTATCCAAACTGTATGCATGCCTATCAAATCTGGATTGCTCTATTTTTTCAGCTTAATCAGAAACAGCAAAACTATCACTTGAATTTAACTTTTAAACAGAATATCGAAATCCCTCTTCTGACAACAGACAAAGCTGATCACTATTTTTTTAGTAGTCATTTCAGTTGGATCTATGCCTATTTTTACAACAAGAATAAAAATGAATTTAAGTTCAGAGCTTATGAAAAAAATAATTCCTACGAATTCACCATCCAGGCTTTAAGCGAAGTAAAGGCCTTACTGTGTTCCGGATTACACCACTCCATTCATGGCTTAGACGTCATTTCGAATTGGCTAAATGAACAATACTTAGCTGCACATCTTCAGGAAGTTTTCGGTCAGGAAGTTTTAACTATCAATTATCTACGAGAATTATCAGGACTGTCTAAATCCAAAAGTCCAGTGAGTTCTATTTCAAATTATGCCGACCCACTGTCATTAGAAAAAATTCTGGCGGGAATTTAATCATGAATGAATATCGTTATTTAGAAGATACTCAAGAATTAAAGCTTGAACCATTTCGAGACTTCTATCAAGCACTGGCGGAAGCAAAACTGGAAAATGATCAGGACTTCTTTAAGCTCAATGATTTCATCCGACCAGCTGAAATCGTTAAACTAATTAAAATTATGAATCAGCATCCTACTGATCTATCGATTAGTAAGTATCCATTAGCTCATTATCTCCTGGCGCTGATCAACACTCCATCAGCATATCAATCAAATGCACTGAAATGGGCCATTTTCAATACTCAATGCATTGAATTACTTGATAGCAAAGAACATGCAGCTACTGTAGCTAATCTTTGTAGACGTTTTCGTTTAGCCAGTACAAAGCAGGAATACCATTGGCTTTACAATTTTTTACCGTCTCTTCCGATCGAATTAGACGATCTTGTTGAATTTCTAAAAGAAGCTGAAACTGAGAATAGAAAATTATTTGACAAATCCAAAGAGAGTTTAAAGAAAACCGAAATAGGCCAATTGGCAGAAATCCGCGTTATTTATACGTATACCTATACTCAATCAGAACGTCAAAAAAGACACCGTCAAAGTAATCCAGGCATCCAACAAGAATCTCCCCAAACAGATATTTACAAGACATCAAGAACTACTCTTGATGATGAGCAAACGTATCAGACCAAGTTTGAACAGGGTACAGCTAAACAATCACGCGAAGATAAAATCATTGAAACAGTTGAAGATCATAACTTTGAATTTAATGGATTAGAGCAACATTCTGTCACTGCTCAAATCGTAAATCTGAAAAGTAAAATTCTGCATCAAAACAAGAATGAGCTAATGAACAAGCCAAATCCTCGGGTTTTCGATTTACCTACTGCACGGCACGTTATGCAAGTTTTATTTGAAGAAGCAGAAAGTTCTCCCATTCATGCTTTACTTCTATTTTCAGTACTCAGCCTTACTTATTATAAAGATCTGCCAGTTTTCCAAAAAAACTCACGAATCACTGCAAAAAATAAAAAGGTTTTACTGAAGCCTGACACGTGTTTCTTCAAACAAAGCTTTGAAGTCTCTAAATTCAAAGATTTTGTTTTAAAAGAACATATGCTGAATACCATAAACTCTTTTACGATTCCCTTGCCTCAAGTTTACTTTAAAAATATTTTTCAACTAAAAAAGTGGGATCATGCAAAAATTGATTCAAAGGTACAAGAGCATTTACGTAGCATCAATAAAGAGCTGACTTTCCAGCTAACTCAACAAAATCTCCCACGTTTACTCAGTGACATTACATTGAATGAGCTAGGTTATGAATTGGAAAGTAAGTTACTTAGCGGCGTAAGCCTTCAACACTATATTCCATGCCATTACTCTTCAACACAGATCATAGATATTCTCGATATTTATAGCCAAACACTTTATCTAGTTTGCCCGCACCTCAACAGTAGTTATATCGAAGAATTTAAATCTCCTATTACTTTCGGTAGTCAGCAAACACCTGATCTGCCACTGGTTAAATCTTTATTTAAACAGCTTGATGAACAAGTTCGGGGTAATCCAAATCCTTTCAAAACACTGAAGTATTATTCAATTTGGCTTTGGCATATTTGCATGATTATGACCTCTGCCCGACCAAGTGAGTCCTTCCCGCCCAATCTAGATTATATTGACCTCGACAATCAATTGATGGCTGTTGCAGATAAAGAGCAGCGTTATTCGGGCACCATTGGACGATATCTACCGTTTAACGATTATCTTCGTGATGAAATACAGCATTACCTAAAATATTTAAAACACTTTCTCTACCTCACGAAAGCCTATCTGTCCAATGAACAAGTACAAGCAATCCATGAGATCTTCGAGGGTGAACGCCCCTTTCTATTATTTTACGATCCACAAGGATATATCCGAAATTTAGAACTTTCTGATATTCAAAAATACTGTACAGAAATAGCCCTTCAGCGCAATTGGACCCGCCACTTTGCTCGTTATTTTTTTGCACAATACTGCAATGAAGATGTAGTTAAAGGCATCTTTGGTCATGACGAAGCAATGCAGGGACTGTTTGATCGTTATTCGGGTTTTCAGGCAACTGATTACGATCATATTCGAGTGGCACAAGACAAGCTTGTCGAAATATTAGAACTTAAAAGTATGTCGACATTCAACGGGATCATGATTAAATGAGCAGACATCCACACTCCATAAAACGACAAAAAAAACTTATAAAAAATAAGGAATTTCTTCTTAAATTATTTAGTGAGAAATGCCTAGAGCTTACACCTGGAAACTATTCCGATGTATATAGACAAGTCGATAATCAACTTTTAGAAAAGTACAAATCTAATACTCGTAGTCATAAAATGGCACGCTTAGAATTCGCGAAATATATCAAGCGTTTTAATCGTTTATCAAATCAAAACTACCCTATTCCTGCAACACCTGTTAGTCATGAAAGCCCCCCACCTCAGCAAAATATTGAGACTTTAAAACATGGTAAAAGGGTGACTCAATTTGCCAAAAATTTGATTGCTCACTGGACAGGACATAATGACTTCAGTCCAACTCAATCCCTCGCTTTTTGTTTGATCAGCACAATATTATTCAATGGCATTTATAATGAGAACGAACTACAAAAGTTTTTAAAAATCATTTTAAAAACAAAGAAATTTCAAAGCTTCTTAGACTCGAATCATATTGTTTCTCTAGAGATCCCAAATCCAAATTTCGGTAATCAGCGTATTAATGACCTTGAGTTTTCAGTCAGCTATACCAAAACATTTGTGCTGCACGATATTGTGAAATGCTGGATCTACAGACTAAAACATCAAAAATTTGATTTATTTTCGGACATTTATAATGCAGAACAACTGATTAATGCTTGTATTATCGAATGCTTTCCTAAAGAAAAAGTACGTTGTAAGGACCTGTTAAAATACGGTTTTTACTATACACAGTTCCTGAAAAACAGCGGACTGGATCAAATGTCCATTTGTATCTTAAAAAATGAAATTTGCAGTTCAAGTCCTCTTGAAAAACAATTAGCAGCTTATTTTGTTCAGGTTGAACAAGCTAATCCTAATAACAATAAGATTGAGAATACTTGTGAAAACCATCAGGCTCCCTCTATAACCAATATTTCTATAGATATAGCTGATGCTTTAGCAGAAATACGTCGAGCTATTCGTGCAAAAAACTATAGCGATCGACTCATAGAATTATACGCCAAGGAACAACCTCCAGCCTTGGAGCGTTTGCTGCTGTGGAGCATTCTACGCTCAAAATTAACGGATTCCCAACTAGACCTTCTCAATCATATTATTCAGCAGCAGCAACGATTTAAGCGCAAGCTTATACAAGCAGATTTTCAGTCAATTAAGCAGAGTTCTCTAAATACCATGTTTTCACAGTTTGCCGTCCATTGGCTACAGGCAACGCAAGACAAAGATATTGCATCATTTTCAGATGCTGACTTTGAAGATATGTATGGAGAAATGCTTTTATTAAAGAAAGAAACGAATCGAGCGACTATACAAAAACGTCTACAGGAATTTCATCACAAACAGAGCTTGTTCTTTAATGCTCCGGCTGTCGATCTGGATAATTTAATCCAACCAAAAATCTGCAAAACCGCACTGATCTCACCACATCTTTTTCACGGCATGTTACAGCGGCTCGAAACTAATCAAGGTATTTCGGTTCAAGATAAAAATATGTTTAAACTTATTTTTATTCTGGGTTTCAGAGCCGGACTACGGATTAATGAAACATTAAATATTTTTGCCCGTGATCTGTTTATTACTGAAGATGCTGTGATGTTAACTATCCGAAATAATCGCAGTAAAAATCAAAAAAGTTATTCAGCTTACCGTAAGATCCCTCTTCATCATCTGCTTAAAGCAGGCGAATTACACGCATTCAAAACGTATAGTGAGAACAGACAACGAGTTCTAAAAGCACAAGGAAAATCACTTGCACAACCGCTGTTTCTAAAACAGTCCTTAAAAGAAACTCATGAAAATGAAGTAAATTCTCTATTAAAACAGTTAATCCAGTCATTTTTCGGTGAGCACAATTTTACTTATCACAGCCTGCGTCATTCAGCATTTAATCATCTTTATCTGATTTTAAAACACTCACCGCTTGCTGATGCATTTACAGACTATACGCCAAATGAGCAACTCCGCATCCGTTATGCCTTGCAACGAAACAGAAATACTCAACAGATCTGGTACGCCCTTTCTCATTTTGCCGGGCATCTGACACCTGAAACAACCTGTTCTAGCTATCTGCATTTAATGCATCTGGCAATCAGTTATCAGCTCAATCAAATACAAAGCCCGCTTCCTAAAGAAGCCTATTTTAATATTCTAAAACATGATGCTGCTGTTAAATACCCTGTTCAACAACGTGCAATCAGGTCGTTCTTATTTGATCAACTCACTAAAGACCGTTACAAGCAACATGATCATCAATATCAACCAGGGCACCAGCGTTCCACTGATCCACTCGTACTGGGAGCACATGATTCCGAAATGAATTTTGAACTATTGCATCACATTCTTGTAGTTGAAAAAGAAGAGAATCTTTTATTACCTGAAGCTATTCCTTTGCAAGTAGCAAAAAAATTACGTGCTAGAGCCCTGCATTTGAAAACTTCCTGTCTAAACCAAAAAAAATCTTCCCGCCTATTTACTACAGACTTTTTAAGAAAATCTCCTGATGCACTGGTCACCATGTTGCCCACCAATCAGGAAGAAAAACAGATCATTCATAAGGTTCAGGAACGCTTCACAACAGTACATCATCAATATGAAAAACAGCTCAATACGATCTATTCAATTTATCTTGAAAAAGTTCAGCCCAATTCAGCCCAGTTCATTTTTGAACTGAATGAAAAACGCCAACTGAAAAAGTTTATGTCTTTTATCAGCAGTTTATTTCCTAAAAAATATCTTCATCTTGAGCTTTCCCAACGGAGTAAGGAACAGCTCAAAAACACATTACAGGATTTAGCATTACGGATAGAAAATTTCAGCCTGAATGAGGATGAAGAGCGAATCAAGTTCTCTTTCAAGTATAAAGATGCAAAAGCACTTGGGGTATTCAAACTACTGATGTATCTAATGATCGTTTCTCGTCTTTAAGCTGTTTGTAATAAAAATTTGAACTCTGAGAAACGATAATCAAATAGTATAAACTCTAGGTATCAGCAACGTCTGAAACTGAGATCAGTCATGCATAAAACATCAGAAAAAATTGCAAAACAAAAAAAGGTATTAACTAAAGCTGTTTTATCATCTGCAAAACAACTTGGTTTGACACAGGACCAGCTTGCTATCGTTATCAATTTAGATTCAGTGGAAACTTTAAATTCGCTTGAGTTAGATCCCGATTCAAGTCAGGGAGAACTCGCAATTATTTTAATTCGTATTGCGATATCACTAGATGCTCTAACAGGTGGAGAGGCTAAATGGATGCAGCATTTTATGAAGTCACCAAATAAGCTAACCAAAGGCATTCCGATAAAACAGATTCAGACTACTCATGGATTAGCTACTGTATTAAACGTAGTCGAAGGACTTCGGCTTCAGGGTAAATATTAAGAAATACAAAGCTTCATTACACAGAAAATTAAAAGTCATAATTTTGTCTAATAATTCAAATTCAAGGTATAAGAAGTTCCTCTTCTCAAGAGGTATACTGGGAGCAGTCCAGTCCATCATTACCTACATTCCAACTCTCTAGTTTTCCAACTAGCCCAGGTTATAATAATGGCCACCCAAAATACGATTGATCTATTATGAACACCTCCAATGACCCTTTACACGGTAAAAAACTTGCTGACATTTTGGATGAATTATTGGATTACTACGGTGGCTTTGAAGGTTTAAGTCGTAAAATTGAAATTAGATGTTTTTGCATAGACCCAAGTGTTAAATCATCATTGCGATTCTTGCGTACCACACCATGGGCACGTGAAAAAGTAGAAAGCTTATATTTGTACGTCTTACGCCAAAAGGCCAAACAGAAACCGTAGCCCCAGGCAACACCCCTCTCATCATAAAATTTGAACCGTACCGGGTTTGTGGGAGACTTTTATTTAACTGATGTTACGTAGTAAGTGCATTTTGAGCATCTTCGCTACTACATGTTGTAGTCGATTTATAAATTATTAATAACACTATATTAAACAATATAATGTTATTAATAATATGAAAAATCAGGATCAAAACATAGGTGACTTTTACAAACTAAAATGTCTAAAATAAAGTGACCAAAATAACATTAAATGATCTAAATTCATCAAAAATTCGCCCTACCAAAAACCAAATACTACCAATTAAATCATATACTTATAATTAATGTAATTTAATGGAATAAATATCGGTGACCTTGCCAAGGTTGGGGTCGGGAGTTCGAGTCTCCTTTCCCGCTCCAGATTCTAAAAAAGCCCTGATCGAAAGATCGGGGCTTTTTTTATGTTGATGTTATTTTTTTAAATGATCCTTTCATTTTTGTTTCACTCAATAAAAAATTCTTAATGTACTTTCTGATTTTATAACCAAGATATGACCATAGTACCCCCCCTACGGCAATAAAAAAGCCCTCATCAAAAGATCAGGGCTTTTTGATATTCCATCAATGAATCAGATGAAAGCAGGCTGGCGCAAAAAAACTAGCGATGATAAGAATCCATCTTCAATACAATTAAAAGGTGATCCGCTGATAGTCACGGTATTGCGGTGTCCAGAAATTATGCTCTATTGCTAGCTGCAATTCTTCTACACTGACTTTCGGTGCTACTCCGTCTTCAATCGCAGCAAGTGCCACTTTTAAGGCAATCTGCTTCGAAATTGACTGTAAACAATCCAGATTCGGCAATAAATCTGCCTGAGGGTCTTTGAGTTTAGGAGAACAGTCCGCCAAGGCATTACTCGAGGCCATCAGCATATTATCCGTGACACGTTTTGCACCTGAAGCAACTACGCCCAGACCGATACCCGGGAAAATATAAGAGTTATTGCATTGGGAAATATGATGAATCTGTCCCTGATAATTCACTGGTGCAAATGGGCTACCCGTCGCAATCAATGCTCTGCCATTGGTCCATTGCAAGATATCGGCCGGAACAGCTTCTACGCGGGAAGTCGGGTTAGATAAAGGGAAAACAATCGGTTGTACACTATTTTCAGCCATGGCTTCAATCACTTCCTGAGTGAATAGACCTGGCTGTCCAGATACACCTATCAGTACCGTCGGTTTGGCACGTTTGACCACATCCAGTAGAGAAATCATACTCTCTGCATCTGCCCAGCTTTCTACATTTTCAAGCGGCTGTGCAAGTTTGCGCTGGAAATCCAATAAATTCGGCTGATTTTCTGTGATCAGGCCAAAGCGGTCGACCATAAACACACGTGCACGTGCTTCAGCATCACTTAAGCCTTCAGCAACCATTTGCTTAACGATCTGTTCTGCAATCCCGCAACCGGCTGAACCAGCACCCAAGAAAGTAACCACCTGATCTTTAAGCTGTTTGCCTGCTGCACGCGAAGCAGCAATCAGGCTGCCGACAGACACCGCAGCGGTGCCCTGAATATCATCATTGAAACAACAGATTCGATCACGGTATTTTTCCAGCAAAGGCATGGCATTTTTCTGTGCAAAGTCTTCAAACTGAATTAAGGCATCTGGCCAGCGCTGTTGAATCGCCTGAATCACCATCTCGACAAAAGCATAGTATTCATCGCCGCTGATTCGTGGTTCACGCCAGCCCATATAAATCGGGTCATTTAACAACTGCTGATTATTGGTACCGACATCAAGAGTAATCGGTAAGGTATAGGCCGGACTGATCCCGCCACATGCGGTGTAGAGTGCCAGTTTTCCAATGGGAATCCCCATACCACCGATGCCTTGATCTCCAAGACCCAAAATGCGCTCACCATCTGTAATCACAATCACTTTCACGTTCTTTTTATTGATATTGTGAATAATCTGGTCGATCTGATCACGGTCAGGATAGGAAATAAAGATCCCACGATGACGGCGATAAATATCAGAAAAGCGCTGACATGCCTCACCCACAGTCGGGGTATAGATAATCGGCATCATCTCACTGAGGTGATTTTCAATCAGATGGTAAAACAGGGTCTCATTGGTATCCTGAATATTCCGCAAATAAATATGCTTGTTAATATCACTGCTAAAAGCACAATACTGCTGATAAGAACGCTGACTTTGTTCTTCAATTGTCTCGGTGACATGAGGAATCAAGCCATGCAAGTTAAAGCTTCTACGCTCTTCTTCAGAAAATGCAGAGCCTTTATTGAGTAGTGGGAGTTCTAGCAGAGTATTTCCAGCATAAGGAATATATAAAGGGCGTTTACTGTTCAAATTTTCTCTGGGCATTATTTAACTCATCTAATCAATCTTCGGCAGTTCTGCCAAAATAATGACATCACTCTCGTTATTTTATATAGCTTATCCTGATTTTAGCCTCTTGGGTCATTTAGCAAATTTATAATACTTGTAGCAGGATTTTATAATCTGATAACACTCATTTTCAGCCTAAGTTTTGGATAGTTTCTAAAATTAACCCGTATTCGTATTTTTAATTTAAATCGGCCGCAAGATCTGTTTGACAAAAAACCTCAGCTCATCAAGGATAAAGCATAAATTTAATAAGATGAACGAGTATAAAAATGAGTGAACTGCAACCGCTTTATCAGCCCGATATTTTGGGAACAGGCTATGAGCAAGCGACCTTAAACTTTCCCGATGATTATGAGGGCAAAGTCGTAGCAACCCTGATCCGTAAAAAAGCAGCCCAATCCACAAAAAAAGCAGTTTTATATATTCACGGCTTTATCGATTATTTTTTTCAGACCGAAATGGCAGAGCGCTTTAATCAGCATGGTTTTGACTTTTATGCGCTGGATTTAAGAAAATACGGACGTTCGATTCTGCCACATCAAAAATATTATAACGTCTATGGCCTGGCTGAATATGATGCAGAAATTACCCAGGCACTCGACATTATAGCAGCCGAGGGTCACGATGCTGCCCTGCTCTGTGGTCATTCTACCGGCGGCCTGACCACAACCTTGTATGCGGCACATCATCCGCAGCATCCTTTAATCAAAGCGCTTTGGGTCAACAGTCCGTTTTATGACTTCAACATGAATCCGATCAAGCGCGCGCTCGGCATCCCGCAATTGAGCAGACTGGCTAAAATTTTTCCCAATCTTAAATTTCCAAGCGAGCTGAACAAGTGGTATGCCACCAGCCTTCATAAGGATTTAAAAGGCGAATGGGACTTCAGTCTGGACTGGAAAAAGACCCGCTACCCGATGGTTCGGATCAGTTTTATTCGTGCCATTCATGAGGCACAGAAAGAAATTCATCGCGGTGTTCAGCTCGATATTCCGGTATTGATCATGCATTCGCATCAGACCTTATATCCTAAAAAATGGGGCAAAGCCGCACAGAGCAGCGATGTAATTCTAGGCATTAAAGACATTCAGAAATATGCCAAAAAAATTAAAGGCGATGTCACGGTTCAAAGTATCCAGGACGGTTTACATGATCTAGTGCTTTCAGAGCAATCTGTGCGTGAGCAGGTTTATCAACAGCTGTTTCAATGGCTGCATGACAAAGGGCTTTAGATAAACGTGGAAGGAGAAATGAAACTTACCCTCATTTCTCCTGCTTGGCTTCTTTTGAATCCTTATTAGGTTGGAATGTAATCAAGCACATTGAAAATATGCCAATCTTTCGATGTTTTATAAATGCTATAAGCCCTTGTTTTTAAATTTAAGGCTTGAGAATTTATAACTTTTATTCTTCTACTGCTTGTCTCCAAATATTGTCTTTTGTAGCAAGCCTGTAAACAAACAACCGTCCGTCTTTTTCCCTCTTTATAGTAGAGCTGAATGCAAAAGCCCCTATATTTTTTGATCGGCAACATGCGCTCGACCTGCACCACTAACAATCATATAAAGGAATAGATTATGCGTTATGCAGACCCCAATACTGACGGTTCAAAAATTCAATTTAAAGCACAATACAATAATTTCATTGGCGGCGAATGGGTCGCTCCGGTCAAAGGTGAATACTTTGACAATCTCTCTCCGGTAGATGGCAAAGTCTTTACCAAAGTACCGCGCTCTTCTGTAGAAGACATTGAATTGGCCTTAGATGCAGCGCACAAAGCCAAAGAACAATGGAACCGGTCATCGCCGACCACCCGTTCCAATATTCTGTTGAAAATTGCAGATCGTCTGGAACAAAATCTGGAAATGTTGGCGGTGGCAGAAACCTGGGACAATGGCAAACCGATCCGTGAAACGCTGGCTGCCGATATTCCACTGGCCATTGACCATTTCCGTTATTTTGCCGGCTGTATCCGGGCTCAGGAAGGCGGCATTTCCGAAATTGATGAAGATACCATTGCCTACCATTTCCATGAACCGCTTGGTGTAGTCGGACAAATCATTCCCTGGAATTTCCCGATTCTGATGGCCGCCTGGAAACTCGCGCCAGCCTTGGCTGCAGGTAACTGTATTGTGCTGAAACCTGCAGAACAGACTCCGGTCAGTATTCTGGTTCTGGCTGAACTGATTCAGGACATTTTGCCGCCGGGCGTGTTGAACATCGTCAATGGCTACGGGGTCGAAGTCGGCCGTCCACTGGCGACCAATCCCCGTATTGCCAAGATTGCCTTTACCGGCTCAACCGCAGTGGGTCAGCTGATCATGCAATATGCCACCGAGAATATTATTCCGGTAACACTGGAACTCGGTGGTAAATCACCGAATCTGTTCTTTGCTGACATTATGGATCAGGAAGACGATTATCTGGACAAGGCACTGGAAGGCTTTGCCATGTTTGCCCTGAATCAGGGTGAAATCTGTACCTGCCCTTCCCGTGCCTTGGTGCAGGAAAGCATTGCCGATGAGTTTTTGGCGCGTGCGGTAGAACGGGTGCAACGCATTAAAACCGGGCATCCCCTGGATACTGATACCATGATTGGCGCGCAAGCCTCACAGGAACAGCAGGACAAGATTCTGGGTTGTATTGCCACTGGCCGTGCAGAGGGCGCACAGATCCTGACCGGTGGTGAAGCACGTCATGAAGTGGGTCAAGGTTTCTATATTGAACCGACCATCTTTAAAGGCACCAATGACATGAAGACCTTCCAGGAAGAAATCTTCGGGCCTGTACTGGCTGTGACTACCTTTAAAGACTTCGATGATGCGATCAAGATCGCCAATGATACGATTTATGGACTCGGTGCCGGTGTCTGGTCACGCTCAGCGCATACCTCTTACCGTGCAGGCCGTGCTATTCAGGCAGGTCGGGTCTGGACTAACTGTTATCACATCTACCCTGCCCATGCGGCTTTCGGTGGTTATAAAAAATCAGGGATTGGGCGTGAGAATCACAGAATGATGCTGGATCATTATCAACAAACCAAAAATCTGTTGGTGAGCTATTCAACCAAACCGGCAGGTTTTTTCTAAACGATCTGATGATTAAAAGCGGGCTTCGGTCCGCTTTTAACCTAATATTTTTTAAAAATTTTAATACTAGGTAAAATTTTCCAGCATTTTTCGTCCAGAATTCCATTGAATGACTGACAATAAATTAAAATACTTTCTGAAAACACCTTAATGTCTGAGCTTATGTTGATTTCACCTAAGTTTCTCATTTTTTATGCTTTTTAATTGCTCAAAAAACCTGCATAAAGCCCAGGCTTTCATTTAAAGTCGGCTTTTCATGTTTATCAAGACTGTGTATAACAATGAACCACTAGAGGGAAAGCAATAAGCATAGGCAAAATTGCGCAAAAAGCGTTAGACTATGTACCCAATAATGTCATGATTCGGTCTGATCAAGATCAAAAAAGAAGGTGAAGGTTGATGCCGCTCAATACTGTTGAAGAGCTTGTAGCAGATATCCGTGCAGGAAAAATGGTCATCCTGATGGATGATGAAGACCGTGAAAATGAAGGCGACCTGGTCATTGCTGCCACGCACGTACGTCCTGAAGACATCAACTTCATGATCACCCACGCACGTGGTCTGGTCTGCCTGACTTTAAGTAAAGAGCGTTGCCAGCAGTTGAATCTGCCGTTGATGGTCGATGCCAACGGCGCCCAGCATGGAACCAATTTTACCCTGTCGATTGAAGCGGCTGAAGGTATTTCTACCGGTATTTCTCCAGCTGAACGTGCGCACACGATTCAAACTGCTGTGGCTGCTCATGCCAAACCAGCAGATATTGTACAGCCAGGACATATCTTCCCGCTGATGGCGCAACCAGGCGGTGTATTGCACCGTGCCGGACATACTGAGGCAGGTTGTGATCTTTCTCGTTTAGCAGGACTGGAACCGGCTTCGGTGATTTGTGAAATCATTAATGAAGATGGCACCATGGCGCGCCGTCCGGATCTTGAAGTTTTTGCTGAAAAGCATGGTTTGAAAATTGGCACGATTGCCGACCTGATTCATTACCGCATGACCAATGAGCAAACGGTTGAGCGTCTCGATCATCAAAAACTCGACACCGAATACGGCACATTTGATTTATATCGTTATCGTGAACTGGGCAATCCGGATATTCATTTGGCTTTGGTCAAAGGTGAGCCTAAAGAGGGTGTGACCACGGTACGTGTACATGGTTTTAACCCGACCCGCGATTTGCTCAAATTGAAGAAACAGGATGGCGAACCGGCCTGGAACCTGGATCGTGCCCTGAAAGAAATTTCCAATAGTGATCGTGGTGTCTTGGTCTGGATTGGCCAGCGCCATTTACAGGATTTGGGTCCAGCATTAGATACCCTTAAAGCGCCAAAAAATGTAAAATCAAATTCCGCATTGTCTCAGCAGTATCAGACCATTGGTGTGGGTGCACAAATTTTGCGTGATCTAGGCGTTGAAAAAATGAAACTGCTGAGCTCTCCATTGCGTT
The DNA here is from genome assembly GCF_031844225.1 of Acinetobacter sp. RRD8. GTDB lineage: Bacteria > Pseudomonadota > Gammaproteobacteria > Pseudomonadales > Moraxellaceae > Acinetobacter. Next base: position 74,128 of record NZ_JAUZUU010000007.1, on the reverse strand, counting down.
TCAATGCACTATCAGGCTTTAACTTAGAAGTGGTGGAATACATCACCGCACAACAAACATCTTAAGAAATCATCGAGGTTGTTATGGCAGTTCGCCGTATTGAAGGTATGTTACATCTCGCGAACGAAGACCGTTATGCGATTTTAGTTGGTCGTTTTAACAGCTTTGTGGTTGAACATCTGTTAGAAGGTGCCATTGATACATTGAAACGTCATGGTGTATCAGAGGATAATATCACTGTTGTTCATGCACCTGGTGCCTGGGAACTTCCTGTAGTTGCGAAAAAACTGGCAGCTTCAGATCGTTTCGATGCCATCATCGCGCTTGGCGCCGTGATTCGTGGTAGCACGCCTCACTTCGATTTCGTTGCAGGCGAATGTGCCAAAGGTTTAGGCGTGGTTGGCCTGGACACTGGCTTGCCTGTCATTAACGGTGTACTCACTACGGACAGTATTGAACAAGCGATTGAACGCTCTGGAACAAAAGCAGGCAATAAAGGTAGCGAAGCTGCCCTGACTGCGATTGAAATGGTTAACTTGTTAAAGGCTATTTAACGCTATGTCGCAAACACTTCAAGCAACTTATGCAGCAAAACGTAAAGCACGTCGCTTTGCTGTACAAGGAATTTATGAATGGCAGATGAGCCACAATCCGGTGCATGAGATTGAAGCACGTACTCGTGTGGAAAATGCCATGCACAAAGTGGATCTGAGCTATTATCATGAATTGTTGACTCAAGTGGTTGCCAATCATGAAGCATTGGATGCGCTCTTAATCCCGGTACTCGATCGCGAACTTTCAGCACTTGACGGTGTTGAACTTGCGACCCTTCGTCTTGGTGCATATGAACTCAAAGAACATCTTGAGATTCCATATCGCGTGGTTTTAGATGAAGCGATCGAGCTGGCTAAACATTTTGGTGGTGCCGACAGCCATAAATACATCAATGGTGTATTGGATCGTTTAGCGACAACTTTGCGTGCAGCAGAAAAACAGCAGTCTAACTAATAGCGTAGATTTGTTGTATGGCTGAATTTTCGATTATCGACACCTATTTCAATCGCAAGAATGCCCATTCTGTCGATTTAGGCGTCGGTGACGATTCAGCCTTGCTCACCCCCCCTTCACAGCAACAACTGGTCATCTGTGCCGATACCCTGGTTGCTGGACGCCATTTTCCAATGAATACCGATCCACATGCGATTGGCTGGAAATCTGTGGCGGTTAATTTATCTGATATTGCCGCGATGGGCGCAACCCCGCACAGTATTTTACTCGCATTGAGCCTACCCCAAATTGATCATGACTGGCTAAAAGCTTTTAGTCAGGGTTTATATGATTGTTGCGATCAATTTGGTGTGAGCTTAATCGGTGGTGATACCACTCAAAGTCCTCATTTAACCCTGTCTGTCACAGCATTGGGCTGGGTGGATATTGGTCAAGCCATTCCACGCTCAGGTGCGAAACCCGGTGATCTGATCTGTGTCAGTGGAACTGTCGGTGATGCAGCTTTTGCACTCCAGCATCTTGGTCATCCACTGCAAAAACGTCTGGACTATCCAACGCCACGTTGTCAGCTCGGTGCTGCCCTAAAAGGTCTGGCGCATAGCATGATTGACGTCTCGGATGGTTTGGCCCAAGATCTTGGACATATTCTCAAAGCCTCTCAAGTCGGTGCCAAGCTGCAACTTGAAAACCTGCCGATCAGTCCCACCCTGCATGCTTTAAACGATGAGCAAAAATGGCAATATGCCCTCGCTGGTGGCGATGATTACGAATTATGCTTTACAATAAGCCCGCAAAATTACGAAAAATTATTGCAAAAACAACTTGATGTTTCGATTAGTATGATCGGCACAATTCAGCAGCAACACGGCTTAACTTTTGAAAAAGATGGCGTAGATCATTCACTTCAATTTAATGGGTATCAACATTTTGCATAAACCTGCGATTAATTTTAAAGCCATGTCATGGATCGACCGACTGATTGTCTTTAGTGGGGTTGGTTTTGGTTCCGGTCTGGCACCTAAAGCACCCGGTACCTTTGGTTCGGCCTTTGCACTTTTATTTATTCCTATTTGGCTGCATCTTGGTTTTCTAAACAGTGTTTTTGCCATTGCCATCATGTCCCTGGTTGGCATATATATCTGCGGGCATACTGCTAGAGTCATGGGCGTACATGATGATGGACGCATCGTCTGGGATGAGTTTGCAGGACAATCCATCACATTTTTGCCCCTGATCTACTTAGGTCAGATGAACTGGTTATGGTTATTCATCGGTTTTGCCCTGTTCAGGTTATTTGATATCTGGAAACCCTGGCCGATCCGGGTGATTGACCGTCAAGTGGACGGTGGCTTCGGCATCATGCTGGATGACATTATTGCCGGCCTTTGGGCAGCTCTTTGTATTTTGCTTTATTTTTACTTCACCGTGGCATAAGCCATATTTAGGATTAGAACATGTCAACGACTGTTATTATTCTTGCTGCAGGTAAAGGCACGCGCATGCGTTCAAGCTTACCGAAAGTATTACAACCCCTTGCAGGACGTCCTTTACTGGGTCATGTCATTGAAACGGCAAAAAAATTAAACGCAGATAATATTATTACCATTTATGGTCATGGTGGTGACCGGGTTCAAACAGCATTTGCACAACAGGATATTAAATGGGTCGAACAGGCTGAACAGCTGGGTACCGGTCATGCGGTGCAGATGACCTTGCCTGTACTGCCTCACGACGGCGTATCGCTGATTCTTTCCGGCGACGTACCGTGCATTAATCCTGTGACCTTGCAAAAATTACTCGATGCCACCGCAGAAATCGGTATTGGTCTGGTGACGCTTACCCTGCCGGATGCGAATGGTTATGGTCGTATTGTCCGTGAAAATGGTGAAATCCAGGCTATTGTTGAGCACAAAGATGCTTCCGAAGAGCAACGTCAGATTAAAGAAATCAATACCGGTATTTATGCGGTCAGCAATGCCAAACTGCATCAATGGCTGCCAAGTTTAAGTAATGACAATGCTCAAGGTGAATATTACCTGACGGATATCGTCGCGATGGCTTTGGCAGATGGTATGCAAGTTGCATCTGTAGAACCTGAAATGGCTTTTGAAGTTGAAGGGGTCAATGACCGTGTGCAGCTCGCTGCTTTAGAGCGTCAGTTCCAGGTTTATCAAGCCAAACAGCTAATGCAGCAAGGCGTACATCTGATTGATCCAAGCCGCTTTGACTTGCGTGGCAATTTAACTGTCGGCCAGGATGTCCGCATTGATATCAACGTGATTATCGAAGGTGATTGCGAGCTCGGCGACAACGTTGAAATTGGCGCTGGCTGTATTATCAAGAATACCAAGATTGCAGCTGGCACCAAGGTTCAGCCATATAGTATTTTCGATAGCGCCATCGTGGGTGAAGATACCCAAATTGGACCTTTTGCACGACTACGTCCGGGTGCACAACTGGCCAATGAAGTACATATTGGTAACTTCGTTGAAGTCAAAAATACCACGATTGGTTTAGGCTCTAAAGCCAACCACTTTACCTACCTGGGTGATGCAGAAGTTGGCAGTGGTTCAAACATCGGTGCAGGGACTATTACCTGTAATTATGATGGTGCGAATAAATTTAAAACGATTATTGGTGATCAAGCCTTTATTGGCTCGAACAGTTCATTGGTGGCACCTGTGAAAATTGGCAACGGTGCCACAGTGGGTGCAGGCTCAACGATTACCCGTGATGTGGAAGACAACAGTTTGGCAGTAGAACGCTCTAAGCAATTTGCCAAAGAAAACTATCCACGTCCACAAAAAATCAAGAAATAAGGGGAATAAATATGTGTGGTATCGTTGGTGGCATTGCAGAACGTAGCATTACCAATATTTTGATCGAAGGCTTAAAACGCCTGGAATACCGTGGTTATGATTCAGCAGGTTTGGCACTTATCAATAATAGCCAAGTCCTACGTGAACGCCGTGTCGGTAAGGTCGCGAACCTTGAACAGGCTGTGAATGAATCACAGATTAGCGGTTCACTCGGCATCGCGCATACACGCTGGGCGACCCATGGTAAACCGACTGAAGAAAATGCCCATCCGCATATTTCTGAAAATGTGGCAGTGGTGCATAACGGAATTATCGAAAACTTTCAGGAACTCAAAGATGATCTTGAAGCTTTGGGCTATGTGTTTACCTCACAGACTGATACTGAAGTGGTTGCCCATCTGATCAATGATGCACTGAAATCTACCCCGAGCCTGTTAGAAGCTGTACGCCAAGTCGTTCCACAACTGAAAGGTGCCTATGCACTGGGTATCATACATACTGACCACCCTGATGAACTGATTACCGTACGTGAAGGTTCTCCGCTCGTCATTGGTGTCGGTATTGGTGAAAACTTTATCAGTTCTGACCAGTTGGCTCTGCTCCCGATTACCAACCGTTTTATTTATCTTGAAGAAGGCGATATTGCCCGTTTGACCCGTACCACGATTGAAGTCTTTGTCGATGGTCAACTTGTCGATCGTCCGGTCAAGGAACTGGATGCTGCCGTCAGCAATGCTTCTAAAGGTGAATACAAGCACTACATGCTCAAAGAAATTTATGAGCAGCCTGAAGCGATCAAACAGACCATTTCCCAAGCTTTAAATGGCAATGACCTGCGTGAAGATTTTCTTGCCAGTGCAGAACAAGACTTTGCAAAAATCCAGCAAATCCAGATTATTGCCTGCGGTACCAGCTATCATGCCGGCATGATTGCCAAATACTGGTTTGAACAGCTGATTGACCTGCCTTGCCAGGTCGAGATTGCCAGCGAGTTCCGTTATCGCACTCCGGTGATTGTGAATAACACGCTGTATGTGTGTATTTCCCAATCCGGTGAAACTGCCGACACTTTGGCTGCATTACGTGATACACAGAAACGTGCGGCTGCCAAAGGCCTCGACATCACCACGATGACCATCTGTAACGTGGCGACCTCATCAATGGTACGCGAAACTCAGCATAGCCTGTTAACCCTGGCTGGCCCTGAAATTGGTGTGGCTTCAACCAAAGCCTTTACTACCCAGCTTGCTGCATTGATGCTGTTGGTACTCAAAATCGGTTCTGTGAAAAATACGATTTCTACAGCACAAATGACGGAGATCACCACAGAACTTTGGCATACGCCTAAAGTGATTCTGGATACATTACGTCATGATGATGAAATTTTACGTCTTTCAGAACTGTTTGTTGAAAAGCAGCATTGCCTGTTCCTGGGCCGTGGTACGCATTTCCCGATCGCTCTGGAAGGTGCACTCAAGCTGAAAGAAATCTCCTATATTCATGCGGAAGGTTATGCTGCAGGCGAACTAAAACACGGGCCATTGGCACTGGTTGACAATGACATGCCAGTAGTGATTCTGGCACCACAGGATGACATGCTGGATAAGCTCAAATCCAATATGGAAGAAGTTCAGGCGCGTGGTGGCGAGCTATTTGTGTTTGCTGATGAAAACAGCGGCATTAAAGCCAAAGAACGCCAGCATGTGGTACATATTCCGGCAGTCAATGCAGTGCTGGCACCGATTGTGTATAGCATCCCGGTGCAGTTATTGTCTTATCATGTGGCTGTATTACGTGGTACGGATGTAGATCAGCCACGTAACCTGGCAAAATCGGTCACCGTAGAATAATTAAAATTGAATCAAGGCTGGGGAACCGGCCTTTTTCTTCTAAATGGAGAGCCTATAAATGACACAACTGACTTGCTTTAAAGCCTATGATATTCGTGGCAAACTCGGTACCGAACTTAATGAAGATATCGCCTATAAAATTGGCCGTGCTTATGGACAGATTTATCAACCTAAAACGGTTGTCATTGGCTGTGACATCCGACTCAGCAGTGAAGACTTAAAACAGGCGACCATTCGCGGTTTAAATGATGCCGGGGTCAATGTGCTGGATTTGGGCATGACTGGGACTGAAGAAGTTTATTTCGCAGCTTTCCATCTGGATGTACAAGGTGGAATTGAAGTGACGGCCAGCCATAATCCGATGGACTATAACGGCATGAAGCTGGTGCGTGAAAATGCCCGCCCGATCAGTGCAGATACAGGCTTAAAAGAAATTCAGGCCTTGGCAGAATCAGGGAAATTCGTTGAGGTTGTCCAAAAAGGTCATACTGAACAATATAATATCCTGCCTGAATTTATCGATCACCTGATGACTTATATTGACGCGGCAAAAATCCGCCCGATGAAACTGGTGATGAATGCCGGCAATGGTGCCGCAGGTCATGTGGTGGATGCGCTGGAACAGAAGTTTCAACAACTCCAGATTCCGGTTGAATTTGTCAAAATTCACAATGAGGCCGATGGTAACTTCCCGAATGGCATCCCGAATCCAATTCTGGTTGAAAACCGTGATAGCACCCGTGATGCGGTCATTCAGCATGGTGCGGATATGGGCATTGCCTGGGATGGTGACTTTGATCGCTGTTTCCTGTTCGATGAAAAAGGGCAGTTTATTGAAGGTTATTATATTGTTGGCCTTCTGGCGCAGGCATTTCTGCTGAAGCAGTCTGGTGAAAAAATTGTCCATGACCCGCGTCTGGTCTGGAATACGCTGGATGTCGTGGAGCAATATCAGGGAATTACCGTCCAATCAAAATCAGGTCATGCCTTCATTAAGGATGTCATGCGTGAACATAATGCGGCTTATGGCGGGGAAATGAGTGCTCATCATTATTTCCGTGATTTTGCTTACTGTGACAGCGGCATGATTCCATGGCTACTTGCTATCGCTGTACTGTCTGAAACAGGAAAATCCTTATCTTCTCTTGTGGAAGAAATGATCGCCAAGTTCCCATGTTCAGGTGAAATTAATTTTAAAGTAGCCGATACCCAGGCGACCATCCAAAAACTTTTCGATCATTATGCCGATCAGAAACCTGAAATTGATCAAACCGACGGCGTCAGCCTGAATTTTGGTAGCTGGCGTTTTAATGTGCGTGCATCCAATACTGAACCATTATTGCGTTTGAATATTGAAAGCCGTCGTGATCATCATCCACGACCGATGCAGGACTATGTCGATGAGCTGACCCAGCTGATTCAAAGTTAATATTGCGGTATCCAGCAGAATAAAAATGGGAGCAAAATTGCTCCCATTTCTATTCATTTAATGATAAACATTTTAACGATAACCATTCGGATTCTGTTTCTGCCAGTTCCAGCTATCTGCCAGCATATCCTCCAAACCATATTGTGCTGTCCAGCCCAACTCTTGTACTGCACGGCTATTATTTGCAAAACAGGTCGCCACATCGCCTTCACGACGTGGTACAAACTCAAATGGAACAGCAACCCCATTCACCTGCTCAAAGGTATTCTTCACTTGCAGCACTGAAATGCCATTACCGGTACCGATATTCCAGGCACGGCAGCCTTGGGAAACCAGACGGTTATTCAAGGCACACAGATGTGCGTTGGCCAGATCGACCACATGAATATAATCACGCACGCCAGTACCATCCACCGTGTTATAGTCATGACCAAAAATAGACAGTTTTTCACGACGGCCTACAGCCACCTGCGTTACATAAGGCATTAAATTATTTGGGATACCTTGTGGATCTTCTCCAATCTGACCACTTTTATGCGCACCAACCGGATTGAAATAACGCAACAAGGCAATCGACCAGCGTTCATCAGCTACAGCCAGCTTTTCCAGTAGCTGCTCAACTATCAGTTTGGTATAACCATAGTTATTAGTTGGCATTCCGGTAGGCATCTCTTCATTTAAAGGTGAAGGATTATCTTCACCATAGACCGTAGCCGAAGAGCTAAAGACCAGTTTGAACACCTGTGCGCGCTGCATCGCCTGAACCAGACTGATTGAACCGGCAATATTGTTGTCAAAATAGGCCAATGGAATTTGCTGGCTTTCCCCCACCGCTTTCAGCCCGGCAAAATGAATTACCGCATCAATTGAATTTTGTTGAAAGACTTGATCGAGTAGCTGGCTATCCCGGATATCGCCTTCAACAAAGATCAGGCTTTTTTGACTTAACTGCTGGACACGGTTTAAAGACTCAGCTGAGCTATTGCACAGATTATCCAGCACGATCACTTCATGTCCAGCATTCAGCAATTCCACACAGGTATGTGAACCAATATAGCCTGCTCCGCCTGTGACCAGAATTTTCGCCATTTTACTTTCCTAATAGAACTTTAATTAAACCTTGGGTTGAGCCATCTAGACCATCCAGATCGGTCTGTTCACCATTCAGGATAGGCAATAACTGGTTGGCAATTTCCTTGCCTTTTTCTACGCCCCACTGGTCGAACGGGTTGATATTCCACAGCACAGACTGGACAAATACCTTATGTTCATATAAAGCAATTAGCATGCCCAAGCTGTATGGATTGAGCTCCTGCAATAACAGGGTACTGCTCGGCTGATTGCCTTCATACTGTTTATAGGCCGGCAAGCTCGCCAATTCAGCCTGATCTAGGGCTTCATTACCAAAAGCCAGTAAGCGCGATTGCGCCAGACAGTTGGATAAGGCCAAATGATGTTGTTCTACCAATGCTTCGGCACTGTCTGCATAAGTATATTGCTGGCTGTTATAACGCTCTACCGGCGCAATAAAATCACAGCTGACTGACTGCGTACCCTGATGCAATAATTGATAGAAGGCATGCTGGGCATTCGGTCCCACTTCACCCCAGATGATCGGACAGGTATCGAACTGGACTTTCTCTCCATTACGCTGGATTGACTTACCATTTGATTCCATTTCCAGCTGTTGCAGATAGGAGGCAAAATATTTCAGCCGGCCATCATAAGGCAGAATTGCCTGGGTCTGGATATCCAGAAAATTGGTATTCCAGGCTCCCAACAATCCCATCAATACCGGAATATTACGCTCAAAAGGCTGGTACTGAAAATGCTGGTCCACTGCATAGGCACCCGCCAGCAGCTGCTTGAAGCCTTCAATGCCGATACTCAAGGCAATTGGCAGTCCGATACAGGACCAGAGTGAATAACGCCCACCGACCCAGTCCCAGAGCAGCAACTGGTTTTCCGGTGCAATTCCCCATGCGGTCATTTTTTCCGGCTTGGTTGATACTCCAATAAAATGATGCTTGAGAATATAAGGATGTTGACCTAAGGCCTTTTCCAGCCACAAGCGTACCGTCTGAGCATTGGTCAGGGTATCAATGGTGCCGAAGGATTTGGAGGAAATAATAAACAGTGTTGTTTCCGGACGCAGCTGATGCAACAGCTCAGACAACTGACTTCCATCCATAGTCGAAACAAAATGTACGTTGAGTGGCTGGGCAGACTGGTATTTAAAATCTGATAATGCATGCGTGACCATCAAAGGACCCAAATCTGATCCGCCCACCCCGATATTGACCACATCCTGAATGACTTCACCGGTAGCACCGCGACGCTGTCCGGCATGAATCTGTTCCACCAAGGCATACATCCGCTCCAGCTGGGCATGTACATCCGCTGCCAGATCAGCATGCTGTTGATCCTGTTCAGGCAGGCGCAGTGCCCAGTGCATGGCAGCACGCTGCTCGGTATAGTTGATTTCCTGATTGGAAAATAGGGAGCCAATCCAGGATCTGAGGTTCTGTGCATCGGCCCATTCGATCAGGCCCTGCAGCACATTTTTATTGATTCTGTGTTTACTATAGTCAAATAGCAGTTGTTCAAACTGGATAGAATATCGATTAAAGCGCTCCGGGTCAGCAGCAAATAGTTCCCGCAGATGCTCAGATTGAAGCTGTTCTTTGTTCGAGGCGAGTTTCTGACACACAGTTTCAGTGTCGAGATTTGGATTAAAATGGCTCAACATTAACGTCCCACCCCAATATAATTAAAACCACGTGTCTTGACATACGTCGGATCATACAGATTACGCCCATCCAGAATCAGGGGATGCTGCATTAGTTTGATTAGATACGGATAATCCGGACTGCCGTACTGTTTCCATGCCGTAATCAGACACAAGGCATGTGCCCCTTCCACGGCCTGATACTGGTCTTCGCACAGGATTAAGTCTTGCCGTGGCCCATAGACCTTTTCAATATTCGCCATTGCTTGCGGATCATGTAGTTTGACCGTCACGCCTTGCGCCCACAAAGCGGTCAGCATGGCATGTACCGGAGACTGCTGGATACTTGGGGTATTTTCTTTAAAGGCTGCACCCCAGATCGCAATAACTTTACCCTTTAAGTCTCCACGGAAATAGTTCCAGAGTTTACGGAACAATAATTCTTTTTGCTGCTCGTTAATGTCCCAGACCTGTTCCAGCAACTGGTTTTTCACTCCTGAATCTGCCACGGCGTGAGTAAGCGTCCGGATATCATGAGAGAAATTCTCTCCACCAAAACCAACACCGGGGAACAGATAGGCAGAACCAATCCGGTTATCCGCAGCCATGCCTTGCCGTACCTGTTCAATATCAATGCCAAGCTTTTCTGCCACACTGGCCAGATCATTCATATAACTGATCCGGGTGGCCAGCATGCCGGAAATACTCAACTTGGTAAATTCGGCATCCAGAACCGGCATAAATAGATACTGCTGCGCGCGTGGAAATAATGGACGTAAGAGTTCTTTGATTTTAGGCTGGATATCTGCATGATCACAGCCCACAATCAGCTGGGTGGCCTGAGTAAAGCTACGCAGTGCATTCCCTTCCTGAATAATATCTGGCAGATAAATCCAGTCATCATTCGGCAGCAACTGCTGAAAGCGTTGCGTGCCATGCAAGCCAAAGGTCGAGGCATTAATCATCAGTTTGGGATGGGCAAAACAGGCATGCCGGATGGTATCCAGCATCTGAAACGCCTGTTGCTCTTCAGTCGCATTAAAACTAAAGAAAAAAACATCCTGATTAAAATCCAGATGCTGAAAATCGCAACAGTTTAAAAAGCCAGACTTTTCCTGTTTTTGCAGTAATTGCTGTAGAGATTCATCCTGGAAATAGGGCCGAGCTGACTCATCTACATCGAAGCTGTTACACCAGACCACCTGATGACCACATTCAGATAAAAGGGCCGACATGACCCCAGAAAATAGGGTTTTTCCCAATACTGCGACTTTCATATTATTCCTTTTTATTATTTTTTCTTACAAAGCCAGTTCCTGAATTAATGCTTTAAACTCGGCACCGAGTTTAGGATGATCGACGCCATAATGTAAAACAGCTTTTAGATAACCTAACTTGCTGCCACAGTCAAAGGTCTGGCCTTTCATGCGATAGGCTTCCACAGCTTCGGTTTGCTGCAGCATGGCGATGGCATCGGTCAGCTGGATTTCATTGCCTGCCCCGCGTGAGGTCTGTTCTAAAAGCTGCATGATCTTGGCGGGTAGAATATAACGTCCGACCACAGACAGATTTGAAGGTGCAGTACCGACGGCCGGTTTCTCGACGATCCCTTGCATGACAATGCTTTCCCCTTCCTCAGGCGATGCTGCAACATCAACAATGCCATACTGGTCGACCAGATGTTCAGGCACTGCTTCCACCATGATTTGTGAAGCTTTAGACTGTACAAAGCGCTGAATCATGCGTGCCAGATCATTTTCCAGATCCTGATCTTTCACCAGCACATCTGGTAACAGCACTGCAAAATCATCATCACCAATCACGGCTTTGGCACATAAAACTGCATGACCCAGACCCAAAGGCTGGGGCTGACGGACACTAATCACACTCACGCCCGCAGGCAGAATTTCAGTAATTTCTTTAAGCAAGTCGGTTTTGTTTTTTTGCTCAAGGGTGGTTTCAAGTTCAAAGTTACGGTCAAAATAGTTTTCAATCGAAGCCTTGGAAGAATGGGTCACCAGAATAATCTGCTCAATTCCGGCAGCAACTGCTTCACGCACCACATATTCAATCGCAGGGCGATCCACAACAGTCACCATCTCTTTGGGAATGGATTTGCTGGCAGGTAAAAAACGCGTACCTAAACCAGCTACAGGGAGAATTGCTTTCTTGATCATATCTATAAAAACCTAGTTCACTTTAATTTCGTTACCGCGTACATAACCATCCACATAATGTTCTAGTTGTGCCAGCGCCCATTCAATGTCAGCCTGAGTCGCGCTAAGTTCATGTATGCGGTTAAATACTGCCAGAATTTCTGCCAATGAATAATGTTTCTCGACAGATCGCAGAATACGTGTATGTGCAGTAATTTCTGTATTTTCTTCATCAATCAGCAGTTCTTCATAGAGTTTTTCGCCTGGACGTAGCCCAGTATATTGAATTTCAATATCACCATTCGGGTCTTTATTATCTCTGACTTTGAGTCCGCTGAGAGAAATCATTTGTCGTGCCAGATCCTGAATCCGTACCGGCTCGCCCATGTCTAACAAGAATACATCTCCACCAGTGCCTAAGGCACCAGCCTGAATCACCAGCTGCGAGGCTTCCGGAATGGTCATAAAGAAACGGGTTACTTCTGGATCAGTCACGGTAATCGGACCACCTTTGGCAATTTGCTGTTTAAACAGCGGCACGACCGAGCCCGAGGAACCGAGCACATTTCCAAAGCGCACAATACTGATCTGAGTCTGATCCTGAGCCTCTGCCATAGCCTGACAGTACAACTCTGCCATACGTTTGGTCGCTCCCATCACGTTGGTTGGACGTACCGCTTTATCAGTTGAAATCAGCACAAAGGTTTCTACCCCTTTTTTTACCGCAGCATTCACACTAAAGGCGGTTCCAACGGCATTGTTTTTCAAACCTGCCAGCGGATTACATTCTACCAGCGGTACATGCTTATAAGCAGCAGCGTGATAAACTGTCTGTACACCATATTGTTCAATCACCCGTTCTAACTTACGTTCGTCGAGAACTGAACCTAAAATTGGAATAATTTCACAGCTTGCCGTAAGACGTAATTCTTTATCAATACGATATAAAGCAAATTCTGTTAGCTCATAAATAATAATTTTGACAGGCTGATTTTTAATAATTTGGCGACATAGTTCTGAACCAATCGAGCCACCCGCGCCTGTGACCATGACTACTTTATTTTTAATATTTTTAGCTAAAAGCGCTGGAACGGGCGGTACGGGATCACGCCCCAGTAAATCAATAATATCCACTTCCTGAATATCAGAAATTCGAATTTCACCATTGACCAGTTTAGTCAGACCCGGAATCTCGGTAATTTTTAAATGAGCCGGCTCTAAAAACTTAACAATCTCACTTTTACGGATTCTTCCCACTGACGGTAAGGCAATTAAGATTTCATCAATACGTAATTTAACCAAACACTTTAAAGCTCTATGTGGTGAATATACTTGAACCCCCCCAATATTCTGGCCTCTTAAAGACGGGTTATCATCAATAAATATAATCGGCAAATGCTCATGGGAGCGATTTAAAGTCGCTGCAACCTGTTGGCCTGCATAACCAGCCCCATAAATAGCAATCCGTTTTTTTGGCACATTAGCCTGTAAGTAGGATCTCACCACAAAGCGAATCACCCCACGGCTAAACCATACCCAGGCAAACATCATAAAGCCAAACATGAGTGGAATTGAGGTCGGAACAAAGGCATGCGTACTATAAGCTAACAAGTACAAACCAATCACGCTTAATATGGTTGCCAGACCTAATTTGGCAATAAAAAATTCATTAAAGGTACGAACAATAAAACGGTATACACCACAAATAAACAGTGCAAAGACTGCAATAGCACTGACCCAAACTGACCCAAAGGAAATATTGGGTACAACTTCTGCACCCAGATCAAACTGTCGAATAGCATAACAAAGCCAGATCAGGACAGGGAAAATACAAAAGTCTAAAATGACTAAAAACGCGAGTTTTGCTGAACGTGGAGACTCAACTAAAGGAATAACGATAGATTTCATATATTTTTCAACAAGTAGTATCTTAATTTAAAAGAATTTGTTATTAAGACTTATGCCCAACACTGGTTCCAACTTCCAGAAAAGAGCGCGGTGGAATTATCCGGCCACCTGCCACTTTTACACCGACACTTAAGTGACTAAAAGCTTCAATCATGACATCATGATCTAATAAGGTTCCAATATTTAGAATAACACCATTTTGAATAATCGTATTCGTTCCAATAACACACCCAGCCATAATACTTACCCCTTGCCCTATTGTTACACTAGGAGCAATGACTGTTTGTGGATGTATAATAGTCGTAATTGGTATAGATAAATCAAGCAATAATTGTTGCCATTTTTGTCGTATTTGGTTATTTCCAACCGCTATAATGGCTTCAAAATTATCCACATTGATTATTTCTAAAGATTGAATATTTGTAATAATTGTATAGTGACCTGCATGTTGTTGCTCAGGCCATCGATCATCAACAAAAGAAATGCTCTTCCATTTACCTAACAGCTCAGCAACTTCAGCAATTGATTGACCAAAACCTCCTGCCCCGAGAATCAATAATTTTTTCTCAGGCATCAGGTGTTCCCGCTCTTAATTTAATAGCAATTAATATTAGAGGTAAATAAGCAATCAATACTGCGAATTCAGGATAGGCCCATTGTTGCATTACGGTCATATATGCAATTGGAAATAGCCAGAGAAGGTTAATCGCTGCTACAGCCAAAGTCACAGGAGTATGACTTCTCCATTTACGCGATAAAATCTGATAGCTATGGCTTCGATGTGCATCATACATTTTATAGCCGCTCAACACACGTTTTATGAGGGTATAGGTTGCATCGACCACAAATACACCTAAACAAATGATCCACGCACAAAACAGTGCCAAATTTTCTTTTAGAGCGATGAGCGCCAAAATACCCAAAGTGAGGCCGAGAAATCCGCTACAGGCATCGCCCATGAAAATTTTAGCCTTGGGAAAGTTCCACAGTAAAAAGCCAAATACACAGGCTGCCAATAACCACAATATGTCTGATTTTAATGTGGTATTAAGCACATAATACAAAATTGCCATACTGACTACAGTGGTAATTGCTTCAACACTGGCAATGCCGTTAATGCCATCCATAAAGTTGTATAGATTGAGCAACCATACCAAAAATAATACTGCAATAATATTGGCGAGAAAGCCAAGTTGCAGACCATTAAAAGCTGTAACTTCGCTAAAGCCACCCAAGCTGATCACCACGCCAATTGCCACCAAGAAATGTACGGCTAAACGCAGCATGGAGTTAATATGCCCATGATCATCCAAAAAACCAAGTAAGGCAATGACAAAACCCGCTGCTATCAGGGTTAAACCCAGATGCAGCGTCAATTGTTGGCTGTATATCAGCACAGCCAGCGCCAACAAGTAGCTACCCACCACCGCAACACCACCTCCACGTGGCGTAGGTACACTGTGGGAGCTACGTTCATTGGGGTTGTCTATTATATTTTTCTTGAAGGCGTAGGCGCGCATAAAATAGGTCATCGCAAACGCAAGTAAAAAGAAAATAAAAAGGGATAGCATGGACATTTGTGACTAGGCTCAGTTTTGATGCGCTGTGTTAAACATTTTTTCTAGGCTTGTATCGACATTATACGGTGCTGTCCAACCTAAAAGCTGTGTATTTTTAGTGGTATCTACCACCAGTTCTGAACATAAACGTGAAGCCACTGCTTTTTTCCCCACCAAACTTGCCAGAAAACTGATCAAGCTTTTTGGTACAGGCAGCATTAGCAATTGGTTATTTTGGTATTTTGCTAATTTTTCAAATAATTGTTTGACTGAAATGTCATCCTGATCACTGGCTAAAAATACTTCACGGTTCGCATTTTGATGAGTCATACAAGTATAAATCAGGTCAGCCAAGTTATAGACACTCACCATACTGCGTTTATTGTCTAAACAACCAATCGGTAAAGGGATTTTTTTACTTGCCAAGTTCACCATACTTTTAAAGTTGGCTTTTACATTAGGGCCATAAATGAGGACGGGACGAATAATAACCACTTCTAAACCTGAACGTTGAGAGAGATCAAGTAAAGCTTGTTCTGCTTCATATTTAGATAAACCATACGGATCATCTGTGTGGACATCATCATTGGGGTGAAAGGCTTGTGTCGTAGTTTGTTCACCATTCACTTTAATACTACTTAAGTAGATAAAGCGTTTAACGCCACTTTTTACCGCTTTTTGTGCAAGGTTTAATGTGCCTTGTACATTGGTTTGGCGATATGCTTCAAGTGGCGATGCAGCAGTTTCATTCATGACATGCGCACGACCTGCACAGTGAATAATAACCTCAACCTGATTCAGATCAATGTTGTCTAAGTTATCATTCACATCAAAATTGATATTACTAATATTTGGATGATCAAATGTTTGGGCTTTACGGGTATGCGCTAAAACAGAATAGCCTTTTTCAGCCAAAAATTGTGATAAGTATTGACCGAGGAAACCGTTACTGCCTGTGAGTAAGACCTTCATATTTTTAAATTCCCAATATTTCTAATAAGCGCTGGTTTACTTTTTCTGCATCAAACTTTTCAGTCGCAATTTTATGGCTTTGATCGCCCATCATACGAACTTGCTCTGGGTGCTCAATGAAATAATTCATTTTGTCTGCCAATGCTTGTGGGTTCCATTTGGGCACTAAAAAACCATTTACACCGTCTATGACAGTATCTCGGCAACCAGGGACATCTGTTGTAATGACTGGGCGTCCTATTGCCATTGCTTCTTGTGTGCTTCTCGGGACGCCTTCGCGATAATAAGAAGGTAAAACAAACACTGCACTTTTTTTTAAGTAGTCATCCACATTTGTAACAAAACCTGAATATTCAATCGTCTTACTCTCAATTAATTCATCTAATTGATTTTGAGTTAGGCCATAAGGATTTTCTAAATCAAGCCCTCCTATTACCCTAAAAATAATATGTGGATATTTCTTTTTGACAATTTTAGCTGCTTCCACATATTCAAAAATTCCTTTTTCTGCTAAGAGCCTTGCTATAAAAATAAAAGAAATTTCATTAGATGTGTTCCAAGGAGTATAAGAGTAATCCCTTAAGTTTAGTCCTATAGGCCCTAAGACAACAGGAGAGTTAGCTTTAAACTTAATTTTATTATTTTCAATAAGATCAACTGGATCATCTTTATTCAAAAAAACAATTTTGTCAATAAAAGGAAAAACTATCCTATATAAAGAAACTTGTATAAATCTAATCAGTTTAATTTTTAGACTTTGTCCATGCGGGTGAACAGTAAATGGTGAGCCTAGACCTTCTAGCATAGCAATAATTTTTTTTACTTTAGAAAGCTTAGCAGCTAAAGAACCATAAATCACAGGTTTAGTAAAATATGAGAATACTAAATCTGGCTGTAACTCTTTAATTTGTTTAGATAGTTTATATGTAGCATATAAGTCTGATAAAGGATTCAAGCTACCACGGTTAAGTGAATAGAATACAGGTATAGCACCTAGCTTTTCTATTTTTTCTAATTCAGATACTTGATGATCTATAGTGAAAGCATAAACTTTCACATTTTTTTTAACTAATTCTTTAATAAGATCGGCACGAAAACCGTAAAAACATCCAGCTGTAGTGCCTATCATTACGATCGTTTTAATATAACTCATAAAATTAGAAACTCAAATAATAAAAAGGCGTTGAACTAAAAAAAGGATATCTCTGCCAAAAAGTGTCGTTAATATAAAAAATATATCCAGATTTATAAATCACATCAAAAATAAAATAGGACAATGCAAAAATCAATAGTATATAAGGCCTACTTTTAGTTACAATCCATAAAAAATAACCATACAAATATATTAAAATAAAATTAAATCGACCAGAAGCAAATTGTATTCCTAATAATGACAAATAAAACAAAGCTGAAAATATTATAATTCTTCTCCACTCTGATTCTATATTATTATAAAATAAAAAAATAAAAACAAACAAAGGGAAATACCTAATTTCAGAAAATGCCAAAAAAAATCCATTATGATTTTCCGCATAAAAACTTATTTTACGCGACAAATCAGGAATCTCCACAACAGAGAACAAATAAATTAATAAAGTTTCAAAAGAAATTCTAACAACACCCAAAATAAGAATAGTTTTTAAAACAAAATGATTGAAATTATAGTTTACTATAACATAATAAACTAAACCCATAATTAGTGAAGTAATATGAAAAAAAGAAGATAAGATTAAAAAAAATAAAAAATATTTTTGATTTTTAATATTAGAAATCGCAAACAATAATATAGCAACAGAAATAGATTGTCTTTGAAAGAAAGCAAAGTTATTTGGCCACATAAAAAGAACAATAAGTCCCAAAACAAAACCAAGGTATTCAGGCCCGATATTTCTAACACCGTACTTTAGCAACCAAATCAAAAATATAGAAACACAAATTAAATTATTAATAACTGCCAAATCAAAAATACTTAAATTTTTATTTATTAGTGCAATTATCTTATAAATAATAAACCAACCAATTTCTATACTATTATTAGAAACCTGAGAAATAGATAAACTAGATAAATCTAAATAAGCAAAATAATAATTAGTTAAATCAAACTCCAGCTCAACGACATAAGCTCTAGAGTGTAAAATATAAAATTGAGAAAAAACAGATAAAATAAAAGAAATAACAAGAAAAATTTTATTAATTTTATAAGAAAATAAAAGTAGATTTAATAAAAATAAAATATAAGAAAAGAAAGGAGAAAATGGCAAGATAATAATCGCAAAAGTAAAGACGACAAAATAAATAATATTAAGCTTTGCTGCATTATCTAAGTTTAAAAATTTATACATAATTATAAACCTTTATTTTTCTTATGAATAGTATAAGCAAACTTCATTATTTTCTTGCTAAACAATAAAGTTAGAGCAGTAATAATTTTTTTAATCAAAGAATAAGACTTAAGTGTTAATAAATATTTAATTTTATTAGCCTCAGGATAAAAACTATCCCATAAGTAAAAATACTGCTCATCAAGTAAAAAAATTTTTTTATGATTAAGAATACATCCATAAAATTCATTATTTAAAATTGAGAGTAATTTGTTAGTCTCGAAAAATTTTTGTAATTCGTTTATAAAGAAAATTGTATCATAAATTTGACTTTCGTTAACAGGTTGATTAGTAAATGATTTATCGTATTGTCTATAATGCAAAAAAGCAGAATTAATATATTCAACTTTATTTGAAAAGAAAAATAATCTCAATGAAACAAACTTATCCTCAAATAAATTAAAGCCTAGAATAGGATAAATATTATTATCAACAAACAATGATCTTTTTATCATTTTATTACACAAACTCCCATGGAGCCTACCATCCAAAATAGCTTTAAAATAATCCACATCTTTACCATAATTTTGTTCAATATAATCCTGTCGTCCTAGGTAATTTTCATAATAATCTGAACATATAATATCAGCATTTGTTTCTTTAATTTTTTTATAAAAGGCATTACACATATCCAAATCAACCCAATCATCAGAATCAATTTGTATAACATATTGTCCAGTTGTTGATTCCATTCCAACTTTTCTAGTAAAACTCACACCCATATTTTTATGATTTTTAATGATTTTAACACTAGTATATCTATCAGGAAATTCTTTTAAAACTTCTTTCAAAATCTCTAGGGAGTTATCGGATGAACAATCATCTACAAAAACATATTCAATATTTTTGAAATTTTGACCAAATAAGCTACGTGCACATTGAGCAATATAGTTTTGTGCATTGTAAACTGGCACTATTATTGAAAAAAAATAATTCATTTTATTTTCTCAATATTGATACAAATCTAAGCAACAATTTATAAAAAAAAGGATTTCTATAAATATTTTTCATTAATTTTAGTTTCCAAGATATATAACTTGTACATCCGATAGAATTAATATTTAATAAAGTATATTTACTATAATATCTCATACGATCTTTGTACGGAAGTGGGTAATATAATAAATATGACAAGGCATAACACTTCATATTATTAATAAATAGTTGTGCTGCCTGAGCATACCCTTCGGATGTTGTTGGGTATTTGCTTTGCAAAAAACCTATTGATATATAAAAGCTTTCCAACGATTTGCAATATTTTTTATAATTTTTTGTTGTTGTAATTGATTCTGGTCTACCCACAAAATAATTGTACACCCCTCCCATAAAATTAAATGAGCTAACTCTAGGACAGAATTCTAATAATCGTATTACAAAATCAATATCTTCATGTAAGATTCCTTCAATAAATTGAATTTTATAAGATTCTAAAATGTTTTTCCTTACCATAAAACAGCAAGCTGAGTATTCAACTTGGTAGTTATTAATGTAATCAAGGTTTGTTACTACTTTATCATTAGGCTTATTATGTATATTTGAAAGTACAACCTTCTCACAGTAAATATCATTCATTGGAAAGCTTAAAAAATCTATTTCGTTTTTATAAGCATAATTCAACAAATCTTTCAGACAGTTTTCTTTAATTGAGTCATCTGAATCAACCATCCAAATATAATCACCTTTAGCATTTAATAATCCTATATTTCTTGCCGAACTTAGTCCACCATTCAACTTTTCTATTAACACAATGTTTTTATATTTTTCTTGATATTTTTTTACAATATTAACAGAATCATCTAATGATCCATCATTTATTATTATTATTTCATATGTATCTAATTCTATGTTTTGTTTAATAAGAGAAATTAAACATCTTTCTATATAATCTTCCACATTATACATTGGTACAACTACTGAAAGTTTCATATTTCAACCTTAATATTACTAATATAAATAAATTAAAAATAATGAGAGCAACTCTACTTACAAACTAAATAATATAAGAATCTTACAAAATTTCTAGAAATTAATTCTGAAGGGCGATTAAAAACAATCTTAAATCCCTCCTTAATAGATTCTATTTTACTCACCTTCGAGCAATCTGTTGCTTTATACCAATTTATATTAATTTTTGCCCTATCATAAAGATCATAGTGTTTAAAGCTATTCACTACTTTTTCTCTCTCTATCTGCAAAACTTCTATATTTTTTGAAAAGTTATTAAGGTGAGATCTATATCTACAGAGTATTTTCGGTAGATATACTAATTTCCCTCCACTTTCCGTCATTTTAAGCCACATATACCAGTCTTCAATCTTAATATTTGGATCATACCCTCCTATCTCTCTAACTTTAGAAATTTTTAATAATGAAGAAGGAGCAGGCAATTCAAATTGATGCATAAAAATTTCATTAAAAGCATATTCTTCGTATTTTTTTAATGAAGTATTCAAAATATTATTGTATTGATCTATTAACTCATAGCCGCCAAAAACACCTAAAATATTACTATTGAATGATTCATTAAAAAATCCAACTTGCACCTCTATTTTTTGAGATAACATTATATCATCAGAAGCAAAAGCCGAATAATATTCGCCTTCACACCACTCTAAAGCCTCATTTAATGTTGCGCTCAATCCTTTATTTGTTCTGTGTCTGAACTCAAATCTAACAAACCGCTCTTTACAAGCAGGGAGCATTTCTTGTACTTTTTCTACCGAGCCATCCTTTGATCCATCGTCGATAATAATTAGCTCAATATTTTGATAAGTTTGATCAATTACACTTTGAATACTATCTTGTACAAAGTTTTCATGGTTATAACAAGGAATAACTACTGAAACCAATGGCTGATTACTCTGATTCAATTTAACCTCTTTGACTCTCTAAAGTCCCAAATATAAAATAGCCCATTACCAGCCAATACAAAGCATAATTTACTAAGTGAGCAATCGAAACACCTTCAAAACCGAAAATCTTACTACATACATAAGTCAATCCCATAGAAGATAAAGCAAATAATATTTCTGTGGTGACAAACAACTTTGTCATCGCCTTACTTAGCATCAAATAGGATAATATCCAACTGCCAATTTTAAGTGAATCTCCTATCATTTGCCATAAAAACAAATCACGCATTGGCATAAATGCATGACTAAACAATAAAGTAATAATCCAGTCACGCATAACATAAACACACAAACCGCCAACTACAGCTAAAGGAAAGATAAACTTATAACCTGAATAAACTTCTTTCTTTATTTCATCTAAATGCGTCAATTCGGCCAATCTAGGTAAATAATAAACTCCCAGTGTTGTGGTAACCAACATCAAATATGCCGCACTTAAGCGAATCATCGCTTCCCAATATCCAGCGTAATTTAAACCAAACTCTTGAGATAAATAAGAACGGATTGCCATTTGAGACAAGGGTACACAAATTGCACTAACTAGCGCCATAAGCGCAAAAGCCGCAAAATTCTTAGCAATTTGTGGCTCAATGCGTCCAAATAAATATGAAATTTTGAACCAATTGGCTTTATAACATAAAAACAACGTTACAAAAAAAGTTATGGATTGATAAATTGAAAGTGCAACTAGAGCACCATATAAATGATATTGAACAGCTAAAACACTCGTTACTAACAAAGAAAGTATACTTCCAGCAATATTTGCAATAACTAATTTTAAAATCTCCTTCTTACCATTCAAAATGGCTAAAAAAAGTGCATTTAAATTGAATAAAACTAAAAATACTGCAAACCAAACAAAAACAGATTGATACTCTACTGTCTGAAAAATATAAAGTGATAATTGCTTTTGGAAAATAAGAATAATAATAGAAAAAATAAAACTAAAAATAAGCACTAAACTGCCAGCTGCTCGCCAAACCTCTATTTGCTTTGTCTTTTCTTCATGATATTCGGCAGTATATTTAATGACTGCTGTATTAATCGCACTACCTGCAAAGGTGGTAATCATTTGAATAAAGTTTTGAAACTGTCCTATTGCTGCATAGCCCGCAGGACCAACATACACAGCTAAAATCTTATTTAAAATAAACATGGTGGCTGTTTTAATTAAAACAGCCACCCCGTTTAATGCACTGGTTTTTAGCAAATTCATGGATTAGGCTTGAAATTGATTACATAAAGCGATAATTCTTTCTGCATCTACTGCAGACAGTGTCGACCCCATAGGTAAACTTAGTACCTCATTATGTATCTGCTCAGAAATTGGATAATTCAAATTATTCCATTCTTTATACGCTTGTTGTTTATGGGGTGGAATTGGATAATGGATTAATGTTTGAACACCATGATTTAATAGATACTGTTGTAAAGCTTCACGCTGATTAGTGCGAATTACAAATAAATGCCAAACATGCTGCATATAGGATTCAGCATTAACATCGCCTAATGGCAGTTGAATTAGCGGATTTTTGATTCCATTCAAATACAAACTCGCAATATGACGTCTGTGCTGAGTTTCTTGATCCAAGTATTTGAGCTTGACATCTAGCATCGCTGCCTGAATTTCATCTAATCGACTATTCACACCAGGAACTAAATTTTTATACTTTTCATGCGAGCCATAGTTACGCAATGCTTTTAACATGGTCGCTAATTCTGCATCATTGGTTGTAACTGCACCCGCATCACCTAGTGCACCTAAATTTTTTCCAGGATAAAAACTAAAACCTGAAGCATCCCCCCAGTTTCCTGCTTTTCTACCTTGTATTTGTGCCCCATGACTTTGTGCGGAGTCTTCTAAAACCAATAAATTGTGTTGTTTAGCAATTTGCATAATTTCTGGCATTTCTGCCAATTGACCATACAAATGGACAGGTAAAATCACTTTGGTTTTAGCCGTTATTGCTTCTTTTATTTTTATAGGATCAATATTGTAGGTAGAAATATTTGGCTCAACTAAAACTGGCGTCAAGTTATTTGCTGTAATGGCAAGAATGCTAGCAATATACGTATTCGATGGAACAATAACTTCATCTCCATCTTTAAGTTTGCCTAACTCTTTCCATGCACGTAGTGTCAGAATCAATGCATCTAAGCCGTTTGCGACTCCAATTGCAAACTGTGTACCACAATATTCAGCAAAGTTACTTTCAAAACTTTCTAGCTCTTTACCACCAATATACCAACCTGAATCAACAACACGACTACAAGCTTCTATTAACTCATTGCGATATTGTTGATTAATATTTTTTAAATCAAGAAAAGAAATATTCAAAGCTATAATCCCAATAATTCAACCTGTTCAGGCGTAATATAATCATATATAGTTTTATCAGACCAATCTTTTAAAAATGGATCCGCACCCTTTTTAATTAAGAAGCTTAAGAATGCATTATCATTATTTTTTAAAGCAAAATCTTTTGCATACATGAGCACTGTAGTTCCGTGATAATTTCTATCATTTATATTTGCACCATTTTCAAGTAAAAAACTAATTATATCTTTTCTCCCATGATAAGCAGCTACAATTATTGGCGACCACCCCTTTGAGTTTCTATCATTAACACCTAGAATTTTAACAAGTTTTTTAGAAAAAGAATCAACATCTATTAATGGAATTTCATTTAACAAACCCTCTAAATCTTCATAAAAAATAGCTATATTATAATCTATAGTAGATAGAAGGGTGTAATCTGTACCCTCATGAAGTATTGTCCCAGGTTTAAATGTTGATTTTTCATCCATTACTATTACATCTGATATTTTCTTATTTTTAAAATTTAATAACTGATATGGGCGAAAACTGAACGCGTATACTTGTCTCTTTATCTGCCAAGCAGTTTTATTAAAGTCAATTTCTAATTTTTTGAAATCTATTGTTTTTGCAGAAAAATAAGTTGAATTTATCATATCCTGTTTTACCGGTTGAATAGTATTTTCAATTATTTTATTAAACCATTCTGATAGTAAAATTTTGGAATTTTCAATATATTTTCTATAACAATCTTGACTTCGATCATTTTCACTTAATTTAAATGTTTTTTGAGCTACTATGTCACCAGTATCAATACCATGATCTATCTTGTGTAACGTAACACCAGCCTCCCTATCCGCATATAATATAGGCCAAACTGATGTATACATTCCTTTATATTTTGGTAGTATTGAAAAGTGAATATTATAACACTTGTCAGTAGTTAATTTATTAGGCTTAACTATTTGATCAAATTCAAGTGAAAGAAAATAATTTATATTAGTTTTATATATTTCTTCTAAGGTCTTAATTTTCACACCTTTTTCTATTGCGAGTTTGAGCAGTGAACGTTGCCAACCGTCCACACCATGATCATTCTTATTAACCACTACAATAATTTCATCTAACTCAAATCTTTCAAGAGCTAAAAATAAGCCATGTATCGCAATATCATTTTTTCCAGCTATTACAATCATTTCGATACCTTTAAAAACTCTTTATAATCACGAATGTAATCATTTTCATCATAATGCTTACTTGCCAACACAAGCAGAACACAATCTTCTGAAAAATCATGCATTTCTCGCCAAGTTAAAGCTTCAATAAAAAGTCCTCGCGTTGGTGAATTTAGGATTATTTCTTCTCTAGAATTACCATTATCTAAAATAAAACGGCAACTTCCTTTTACACATATAGCAACTTGCTTTAAATCTATATGCGCATGAAAGCCACGTGATTGATTAGTTGTATTAAAAATATAATACAAACGATTGATTTCGAACGGAATTGATAGATTTGACTCTATCGCAACTAGCCCACCTCTCTGATCTTCCAAACTCGGAAAATCAATTAATTTTATTAAACTCATGTTAATTCATTCACCAATGAAATTATGTATTGACCATAATCATTTTTACTCATGCTCTGACCAATTTTTAAAACCTGTTCTTTACTGAGCCAACCATTATTCAAGGCAATTTCTTCTAAACACGCCACTTTATAACCCTGACGTTTTTCAATAGTCTCTACAAACTGCGCTGCCTCAAGTAAGCTCGCATGTGTCCCTGTATCTAACCATGCAAAACCACGTCCCAGCAATTCTACATTTAGATCACCGCGCTCTAAATACATCTGATTAACTGTGGTAATTTCCAACTCTCCACGCTCAGATGGTTTTACTTGTTTGGCAATTTCAATTACATCATTGTCATAAAAATACAAACCGGTGACTGCAAAGTGGGATTTAGGTTGTTTAGGCTTTTCTTCTAAAGAAATTGCGCGCTTTTGTTCGTCAAACTCAACTACACCAAAACGCTCAGGGTCTTTCACCTGATAGCCAAATACCGTTGCACCTTTTTGACGTGCGACGGCTTGACGGAGCATTGGGGTAAAACCTTGACCGTAAAAAATATTGTCGCCAAGCACTAAACAAACATTACTGTTTCCAATAAAGCTTTCACCAATTATAAATGCCTGTGCTAAACCGTCTGGACTAGGCTGGACGGCATATTCAAGCTGAATACCAAATTGAGCACCATCACCCAATAAACGCTTAAATCCATCAATATCTTCAGGAGTACTAATAATGAGTACTTCACGAATACCTGCAAGCATAAGCACTGAAAGTGGGTAATACACCATTGGCTTGTCATAAATAGGCAATAGCTGCTTAGATACCCCTTTAGTAATCGGATATAAACGTGTACCTGAACCGCCCGCTAAAATAATACCTTTTGTTGTATTTGACATTATGAATTTACACCTAATCTTTCGCGTTGGTAACTGCCATCTTGCACTCGATGACACCAGTCTAAATTATTTAAATACCATTGCACCGTTTTACGGATTCCAGTTTCAAAAGTTTCCGTAGGTGTCCAACCTAATTCATTTTGAATTTTTGTGGCATCAATTGCATAGCGTAAGTCATGCCCAGGGCGGTCTTTTACAAACGTAATCAATGACGCATACGCTTGACCGTTGGCTTGTGGTTTTAGCTCATCCAAAATCTTACAAATGGTTTTGACCACTTCTATATTCTGCTTTTCATTATGACCACCAATATTATAGGTTTCACCCACTACACCTTCGGTCACCACTTTATATAAAGCACGTGCATGATCTTCTACAAATAACCAATCCCGAATTTGCTGACCATTACCATATACAGGCAAAGGTTTAGCATCCAGTGCATTTAGAATCACCAATGGAATTAACTTTTCGGGGAAGTGATACGGACCATAATTATTTGAACAATTAGTCACAATTACTGGCAGACCATAGGTCCTATGCCAAGCACGTACCAAATGATCCGAACTGGCTTTAGAGGCAGAATATGGAGAGCTTGGCGCGTATGAAGTTGTTTCTGTAAACAAATCTGTCGTGCCTTCTAAGTCACCATAAACTTCATCAGTTGAAATATGATGAAAGCGAAAGTTTTGCTGAGCTTCGGCGTCAAGCTCCATCCAATACTTTCGAGCGGCTTCTAATAAAGTATAAGTTCCCACAATATTGGTTTGAATAAATGCTGCCGGGCCATCAATTGATCGGTCTACATGTGACTCTGCAGCCAAGTGCATAATTGCATGAGGCTGAAATGCATCTATTGCAGCTGTAATTTGTTCTGTATCGCAAATATCAATTTGTTTGAACTCATAGTTCGAGTGTTGATCAATTTCTTTTAACGATTCTAAATTTCCTGCATAAGTCAATTTATCAATATTAAAAACTTGATTATTGGTATGTTGAATAATATGACGGATGACTGCTGAACCAATAAAACCGGCGCCACCAGTGACAAGAATTTTCATTTATATGACCTTAAATGTCTTTTTAAGAATTTTACCAACAGGAGTATAAAATTTTGCAGTTATTGTAGACATAAATTAAAAAAAAGATATTAATACAGTATTAAATTTTAACCAATCATCAAAAAAATAAAAAAATAAATATAAAAATCAAAAAATTAAATTAAAAATGTAAATTAAAAATGTTTTGAAGATATTCAATAATTAGATTTTGCACTACAATCCTTTCCTAATAACGATGTATTAAAATTAAGGGCTTGAATGTGAAGTATCAAGGCACATCCATTTTATTCACTATTTCAATATTATTTTCTGGTTGTACGCTTACTTCCGGTTTACAAACCTATGATTTGCCTCCTCAAGGTAATTACAGAACCGATCAAGGCGCAGAGCTTTCAGTCATACAAATTACGCAAGACAATATTCCTCGTATCGAACTCAATAACGCTCAGAATTCCAATACTATTTTTCACTTATTTAACAAGCATCAACAAGTCTATAAATTGAGTTCAGGGGATATTCTCTCAATTCAACTTTGGGCCTACCCAGAAATTACGCCCCCTATTCAAGATATTTCAAATGTAAAAGCTGCAGGTTATCCCATCGACTCTAGTGGCAACATACAATTACCTTTAGTGGGGCAGGTACGGGTAGCCGGAAAAACACTGGCTGAAACCAATCGTTTTTTACGCAGTCAATTTGCGCGTTATTTGAAACATCCTGATGTGGTGGTTCGGGTGTTGTCTTATGAGGGTCGTCGCTATTTTGTCAATGGACAAGTCATGCGTAGTGGCCAATATACGCTAAATGATCAGCCCATTAGCATCTATACAGCACTCGGACAGGCAGGTGGTATTAATACTGAAACAGGTGACAATACCAATATTCAATTGATCCGGGAGGGTCAAACTTTTGACCTCAATGTACTACAACTAGAGAAACAAGGCCTATCTTTACATAATTTACTGATTCAACCGAATGATACTATTTTTGTGAATACCAAACAGAATCAAAAACTTTATGTTATGGGTGAGTCAAGTAAAAGCCAAGCCCTGGCTTTACGTGAACAAGGTATGACCTTAAGTGATGTTTTGGGTGAAAGTGAAGGGATTAATCCTTATTCCGCAAGTGCGGCTAAAATCTATGTAATGCGCACCGATTTAGCCACCAAGCAGTCCACTGTGTATCACTTGAATTTAAGCAGTTTTGGTAATTTAGGCTTAGCCAATCAATTCCAAATGAAAAAAAATGACATCGTTTATATTGATGCGACTGGATTAACGCGCTGGCAACGTATTGTCAACCAGATTATTCCGTTCTCTAGTGCACTCTATAGCTTTGACCAACTGGGTAAATAAAATATGCAAATTCGGAATATTTTAGTCGTCTGTGTGGGAAATATTTGTCGTAGTCCAATGGGTGAGTTTTTTCTCAAGAAAAATCATCCTAACTTACATATTGAGTCTGCTGGTCTTTCTGCCATGGTAGGCCATAGTGCTGATGATAAGGCCATTGCAAGTATGGCAAGAAAATCAATTGATATAAGCTCACATGTCGCAAAACAAATTGATGGCCACTTACTCAAAACCGCAGATTTAATTTTAGTGATGAGTTCAAATCAACAAAAACATATAGAAAAGACTTGGCCATTTGCTAAAGGTAAAGTATTTCGTTTAGGACATTGGCAAGGTCATAATGTTCCCGATCCTTATAAGCTTGATCAAGCATTTTTTGAAGAAACATGTAATAACATCGAATCTTATGTTTCGGATTGGCAATCACATATTTAATTTTATCTAGTAGTTTATCCATGAATCAAAATTCAAGTACTAATGACGATACCATTGACTTAAAAGAATTATTTTTTTCGTTAATTGCACAATGGAAAGTGATCGCGCTTTGTATCGTATTGAGCTTAACCTTCGCATTACTTTATTTACGTGTTACTCCCTCAATTTATTCTGCTGATGCAATGGTTCTGGTAGAGGATAATAAAGGCGCTGGAGCTGCTGCCCTTTTGGGTGGGTTGAGTGATGCTATTCCAGGGGGAATGGGGGGGAAATCTCCCGCAGATGCTGAGATTGAAATATTAAACTCACGCATGATTTTGGGACAAACGATTCAAAATTTGCACCTTGATATCCAAATTAAAGATAATAGTAATACTTTATTTAATCGTCTGATTAAAAATGGCAAAGCTGAAGTTCTTTATAAAAAGGATATGGTGGTTTTCCAAAAAGAAAATCAAGCCTTCTTAATCAAAACATTAAAAATTCCAAATTACTATCTAGATAAAAAATTAGAGTTAAAATTCACGGATAACAACCAGTTTACTTTCTCTTATAAAGATGAAGTGATATTTAAAGGTCAATTGAATTCCAGCAATCAAACCATAGACTCTAAGGGACTTTGGGAAGTCGCTATATTTAGCAAATCTCCGTTTAAAGAAACATTTACTATTACTAAACTTGCACTACCTACAGCAATGCAGTTCTTAAAAAATGACTATGGTGTAGCAGAGAGAGGGAAAAACTCCGGTGTTATTGGTCTAAATTATAATGGCAATGATAAGAAACATATTACTCAAGTTCTGAATAATATTTTATCCGTCTATCAAATACAAAATATTCAACGCAAGTCTTTAGAATCTAAACAAACTTTAAATTTTCTAGACAAACAGCTGCCGGAACTTAAACAGCAACTTGAGGAATCAGAAATCAAGTTCAACCGTTTCCGTGAGCAATACAATACTATTGATGTAACTCAAGAAGCCGAGTTAATGTTAAAGCAAAATGTTGAACTGGAAAAGATGAAAATCCAATTACAACAACAGCAAGCGGAACTTTCTTCAAAATATACCCCTGACCACCCTCTTATGTCGGCGATCAATGCTCAACTTTCTGAAATTAATCAAAAAACTTCAGAAATGACACAATCGATTAAACGTTTACCAGAAACACAACGATTATATTTACAGCTATATCGAGATGTAAAAGTAAACACTGAACTATATACCGCACTATTAAATAGCTATCAGCAATTGAAAATTGCAGAGGCTGGTGAAATTGGTAACGTCAGAGTTATTGACCAAGCTGTTGAACCCGTTAAGCCAATTAAACCTAAGTCATTAATTACAATAATTTTATCAATTTTTGCTGGTGGTTTTATTGGAGTATTAATTGCACTATTACGAAATATGATGCGTTCAGGCATTAAAGACGCAGCGCAAATTGAAAATGAGCTTGATCTGCCAGTCTATGCCACTGTACCGCGCTCTGTTATTCAAGAAAGCCGCATTAACCTATTGAAGAAGAAAAAGAATATTCCTATTCTTGCGGTTAAAGATAGCAGTGATATCGCGATTGAAAGCCTCCGTAGCATGCGAACAGCAATTCATTTTGCCTTAATGAATGCGACCAATAATGTGATTGCAATTTCTGGCCCTGCACCTGAAATTGGAAAATCATTCATTACCACTAACCTTGCTACTATTTTAGCGCAAGGGGGAAAACGGGTTCTGGTCATTGATGGTGATCTACGTCGTGGCTATTTACATAAGTACTTTAATGCCGAAGTGCAACCAGGTTTAGCAGAATTATTGAATCACCAAAATAGCTATGAAGAGGTGGTGCAAAATTCAACTGTAGATAACCTGTTTTTTGTGACACGTGGTAAGAGTCCGGTTAACCCGTCTGAACTATTAAGTACAGATCAATTCAAAACTTTCCTAGATCAGGCATCTGCTCATTTCGATCATGTACTGATTGATACGCCACCTGTGCTTGCGGTGACCGATGGCATCATTATTGCGCAATATGCAGGCGTGAATTTATTGATTGCCCGTCATGCTAAAACGCAAATTAAAGAACTTGAAATTACTGTTAATCGTTTTGAACAGGCCAATGTCAAAGTCAATGGCGTGATTCTAAATGATGTACAACAAGGGGCAGCAGGTAGCTATGGTTATAATTATGCCTATGCTTATACCGCAAATAAAGACAATGACTAATTCATTGTAAACTTTGATATCACACCTTGCTAGAGGCAGGGTGTGATAGTTCTCTCTATCACATTTATTCCACATGTTCATTGTTGAAAAAATCAACTAAAAACCCTATCTTGGTTACAGTTTAAAACTCCTGAGAATATACAAAAATGTTACCTAAAACACTGCTCGCCAGCTTGGCATTAAGCTCCTCACTAACCTTTGCTCAAGGCATCGTTTTAAATGACCAAAACCTGCGCACCGATTTAAACTGGTTAAATCAGCAAGGTGTGATTCAAGTTAGCACTTCGACCTGGCCAATGAGTAGTGATGAAATCCAACGCGCCCTTTCTCAGGCCCAAGTCAGCAATAATAATCAGCAAAGAGTCATTGATTCAGTCATGGCTCATTTGAATACCAACAACCAGTTACTTAAAGCATCACTATTTGCAGAGACAGATCAAAAAAATATTCCTCAAGTCTTTGGCGACCAGCAAAAAGCGCAATACCAAGCGGGTATAGAGTTAAATACAGGCAATCAAAATTGGGATGCCAGACTTCGCGTAAATGCCGAAAAAGATCCCCAGATTGATAATGATCAAGATGTGAATGTTGAAGGGTCTTACCTCGCAGGTAAGTTATGGAATCAATGGCTGATTGCTGGACAAATTCCGACCTACTGGGGACCTGGTCATGATGGCAGCTTAATTCGGGGTGATGCCAGTCGTCCTGTGTATGGTGTGACCATGCAGCGTGCCGAACAGCATGCTTTTGCAAGCAAATGGCTCTCCTGGATTGGACCTTGGCAATATCAAGCCTTTGCCGGACAACTGGATGACTACGATGCTGTACCTGATGCCAAACTGATTGGCTTACGTGTCACCGCACAACCTTTACCCTATTTGGAGCTGGGTGCATCGCGTGCTATGCAATGGGGTGGTGGTGACCGTTCAGAAAGCCTGTCTACACTCTGGAATGCTATAAAAGGCAATGATAACTTTGATAACAGTGATGATGATAAGTCTAACCAAATTGCCGGTTTTGATGCACGGTTAAGCTTACAATCACTGGTGCAAGTACCAATGGATATCTATGCGCAATATATCGGTGAAGACGAAGCAGGTGGCTTACCGGCCAAAAAAATGTATTTGGCTGGAGTCGATTATTCTTCTAGTTATAATAATATGCCTTTCCAGCTGTATACTGAATGGACAGATACCCGTAGTAATGGTAGTGCTGATGGTATTTCATATAACCACCATGTTTATACCGATGGTTTTTATCAGCATGGTTACCCATTAGCACATGCGATGGGTGGTGATGGTCAAATGGTTTCTGTGGGTGGTGATATTCGTTTCGATCGCCTCAATCGTGTTAATGCTCGAGTGCTGTTTGCCAAGTTGAATGAGTCTAACCGAACTACTAATTTAGCTTTTCCAGCGCAGGATGAATTAAAAGCTGTTGATGTGAGCTGGACCCATTATTTACGCCCAGATATTCCACTGAAACTAAATGGCTGGATCAGTGATTCAGACTTACGTGGTAATGATGGTGGTGCATCGATTGGAATTGAATTTCCTTTAGAAAAAAGCTTGTTTTCTTACTAAGCTCTTTGCAAAATACAATTTCGGTTAGAGCAATCTTTGTTCCTAGACATTCTCGAACAATGATTAAAATCTGAAAAATAAAAAAACCAGCCATTGCTGGTTTTTTTATATCTTCAAACTTCAACATAACTGCGGTGTCCACTTGCTAAAAAACCACCCATTCTGCAAGATTTCTCAAAATTTTCTGCTAAGATGGAATGAACCTCAACGATAACATTAGATTGGAATAATACATGAGTAAGGCCTTACCGATTGCTGTCGCTGTTCTTTTAGGCGGTGCCGCGCTAGTACCTGTTTACTATGCAACTCAAAACCCAGCTGCTCAAACCACAAAAGCATCTAAAGATGCCTCGGCTGTTTCTAAAATCAGCTATGCACTCGGTTATGAAGTCGCTCATCAAACTCCACCTGAGCTGGATATTAACAGCTTTGTGACAGGCGTTCGCGAAGGTCATGCCCGTACCGCTCCTGCTTATACTGAAGAAGAATTACAAGCAGCTTATGAGCAATTCCAAAAAGAAATGCAGCAGAAGCAAGTCGATAGTTCCAAACAGGCTCAGGCATCAAGTGATACTTTCCTGACTGAAAATGCCAAAAAAGCTGGGGTAAAAACTACCGCATCTGGTTTGCAATATGTAGTGACCAAAGAAGGGACAGGCAAACAGCCTGCAGCCACTTCTATCGTGAAAGTACATTACACAGGCAAACTGGTTGATGGTACCGTGTTTGACAGTTCGGTTGAACGTGGCGAGCCGATTGAGTTCCCACTTAACCAGGTCATTCCAGGCTGGACCGAAGGTTTGCAACTGATGAAAGAAGGCGGTAAAGCAACCCTGTATATCCCATCTAAACTCGGTTATGGTGAACAGGGCGTGCCAGGTACGATTCCTCCACACAGTACTTTGATTTTTGATGTGGAACTCATCGAAGTAAAATAATCCACGAAAAGGAGAGCAACGCGCTCTCCTTTATTTTGAGAATTAATCATGAAAATACAAATAAGTTTGATGGTTTTACTGCTGAGTTCTGGCAGTCTGTTTGCCAAAGAAGTCACCAATAAGAGCCCTGAGGCTGAACAGGTCGGCTACAGCTTTGGTTATCTGATGGGAAAAAGTAATGCTGACTCCTTACAAGGCATTGATCTGGATGCCTTCAGCGCCGGTTTAAAAGCGGCAGCCGCTGGGAAACAGGCGACTTTAAGCGAGGAAGACATGGCGCGGGTGTTGACCCAATTTAAGCGTCAGGCTGAAGCCAAAGAGCTGATTGCCTTGAAAAAGCAGGCGAATGAAAATGCCAAAATTGGTCAGGCTTTTCTGGCTGAAAATGCAAAAAAACCGGGGATAAAAACCACCAAATCAGGTTTGCAATATCAGATTCTTCAGGAAGGAAAAGGTAAATCGCCGAGCGCAAATAGTAATGTCCGTGTACATTATGAAGGCCGTTTAATCGATGGTACGGTTTTTGACAGCTCGATTGCCCGTAATCAGCCCGTGGTATTTCGTACCACCCAAGTCATTACCGGCTGGACCGAAGGTTTACAGCTGATGAAAGAAGGTGCCAAATATCGTTTCTTCATTCCGGCCGAACTGGCCTATGGACAGATTGGTTCAGGGGATGTAATTGAACCGAACAGTACTTTAATTTTTGATGTGGAATTACTGGAAATTACTAAATAATAAGTCCTATTTTTCCAGATCTAAAATCGGAGAGGTTCTATATTGGCCTCTCTTTTTTTATGGGCTTAAGTATCCTTAAATCGCAGGTTTTCATGTCACATTCCGATCAGTTTTGCTATGTTATGTTTTAATCAAGCAATTCAACAACAATAGAGGACGTCAGCATGGCAGCAATCAAGACTCGCGAAATTCATTATACTGCGCAGGATGGCAGCCCATTAATTGGTTATTTTGCCGCCCCAGAAACAGATACCCCTGTTGCCGGTGTACTGGTCGCACCCGAATGGTGGGGTCGGAATGAATATACCGAACAGCGTGCCCGTGAACTTGCAGAACATGGCTATGCGGCCTTGGCCATGGACATGTATGGTGATAAAAAAGTCACGACCAATTCTGATCAGGCTCATCAGTGGATGATGCAGACTTTTGAAGATCCTGACACTATCGTTAACCGTGCAACAGCAGCCTTGAATGCCCTGGCAGCACAGGATGAAGTCAATGCTGATAAGCTTGCAGCGATTGGTTTCTGCTACGGCGGCAAAGTCGTATTGGATCTGGCCCGTTCTAATGCACCTTTAAAAGCGGTGGCGACTTTCCATGCCATTCTGTCGCCAAAAGCACCTGCTCAGGAAGGTCAGGTACAGGCGGAAATCCTGGTGCTACATGGTGAACTCGACAGCATGGTAACCCTGGATGATGTCGCCAGTTTCCGTGAGGAAATGCATGCTGCCAAAGTCGAGCA
This sequence comes from Acinetobacter sp. RRD8, assembly GCF_031844225.1. Classification (GTDB taxonomy): domain Bacteria; phylum Pseudomonadota; class Gammaproteobacteria; order Pseudomonadales; family Moraxellaceae; genus Acinetobacter. The sequence continues at coordinate 38,555 of NZ_JAUZUU010000007.1, read as the reverse complement.
TGAAGTGATTGTTTTTGAAAATGCCAAACATGGCTTTAGCAACCCGCTTGCGGATGAACGGGCCAAAGCCAATGGTGTGGATCTTGGTTACAATGCAGAAGCGGAACAAAAAGGTCTGGCAGCAATGTATGCCTTGCTAGACTGCCATTTGGCATAAATAGAAACAACTATCCGGCTTGTTCACAGGCTGAATATTTTAGATACTTCATGAAGAAAAGAAGATAAATCCTACCAGAGGAGAATGTGTATGATGGCTGAAACCAACTGCCCCTACTGCAATTTTGACGAATATGATGTCATTGCCAAAAATGATTATGGTGTGGTGTTGCCTGAACCAAATTCATTGTCCGAAGGTCATTGTGTGATCATTCCATTGCGGCATGTGGCCTCATTTTTTGAAGTGACTGACAAAGAACGTAAAAGTTTGATGTCTTTATTGGAACAGGCACGCAATGAACTGCAATTACGCTACCAGCCTGCCGGTTTTCATGTCGGTTTTATTGATGGTGAAGTATTTCAGGAAAAGGTTGAACATCTGCATATTCATATTATTCCGCGTTATGCAGGCAAGACCTTGAAGCTGGATGAGCGCTGGGGAATTAACGATTAACCGGATTTTTGATCAAAAATAAATGCTCTCCGGAGCATTTATTTTTATGAAAGCTAAGTTCTATCAAGCTCGATGAACATCTACGTTTTTATCTCACTTTTCACATTCCCACCCTGCTGATTCCGCTATACTAGCTGCTGCTTATTCGGTTGCTATGTGTTCATGTTCGTATTTTCAGATGCCCTGTTGGAATGGTTTGATGTGCATGGTCGTCATGACTTGCCCTGGCAGGTGACAGATGACCCCTATAAAGTCTGGGTCTCTGAAATCATGTTGCAGCAAACCCAGGTCAAAACTGTACTGCAATATTTTGAGCGATTTATCCAGCGTTTTCCAACTGTTCAGGACTTGGGTCAAGCCTCATGGGATGAGGTCGCACCCTACTGGGCAGGTCTCGGCTATTATGCCCGCGCCCGCAATCTGCATAAAGCTGCCGGCATCGTGACAACACAGCAGCAGTTCCCTCAAACCCTGGAAGCATGGATGGCCTTGCCCGGCATTGGCCGTTCCACTGCTGGTGCCCTGATGTCACTGGGTTTACGTCAATATGGCGTGATTATGGATGGCAATGTGAAACGGGTCTTGTCACGTTTCTTCGCGATTGAAGATGACCTGTCCAAACCCGTCCATGAGCGTGCTTTATGGCAACTGGCCGAAGAATTATGTCCGGTTGAACGTAATCATGACTATACCCAGGCGATTATGGATCTGGGTGCAACTGTATGTACCCCGAAAAAGCCTTTGTGTCTGTATTGCCCGATGCAGCAGCATTGCAAGGCTCACCAGCAAGGACTGGAAAATGAGTTACCGTTTAAGAAAGCCAAAAAACCAGTTCCGGTGCGCTCTGCTCAGGTCTTGCTGATCCAATCTGGTACAGATTGGCTTTGGCAACAACGCCCCAATAGCGGTCTCTGGGGCGGTCTCTGGTGTCTGCCGATTATTGAAAATGCACATGAATTTGAACAGCAATGCCAGCAACTTGGCCTGAAAAATATCCTCAAAAAAGTCCAGATCAGCCATAGTTTCACCCACTTCACCTGGCAGCTTGAAGCAATCGTTTTTGCAGTGGATCAGGATCAGCAGGAACATCTGGCGATTGAACTGCAAGGCAACTGGATGCGTCCAGAGACAGCCATTGATTGCGGTCTGCCAACAGCGATGAAAAAATTGATCTCTGCGGTAAATGTATGACATAGTCTGGACAAAGCAAAAAACCGATCAGCTCAGAATGAGCATTGCCAATATTTAAGGATGAATAGCGTGCGCCAATATCTTGCTTTGACCTGGGTGGCTTTAATTGCCATATTACTAACCGCCTGTAGCAGTACACCGAAAAAACCCCCTGCTGTACAGCTCAATCCTATCGTCGTGCAAAAACTGAAAAGTATGCGAGTGCCGTCCTCTCTGCCCATCCCGGTGGCACGCGTACAGGCACGTGAATTATCAGATACCTGGGGCGCTTCGCGCAGTCGCGGACGTTTACATGAAGGCATTGATATCATGGCTCCACGTGGAACCGAAGTCTTTAGCGCGACTGAGGGCCTGATTGCAGATTTACGTAACAACAATTTGGGTGGTAAAGTAGTCTGGATTCTGGGTCCGGGCGGCTCCTGGCATTATTATGCGCATCTGGATGGACATAAATGTGGCTTAAAAGTGGGCGACTATGTCAAAAAAGGCCAGCTGATCGGTTATGTCGGCAACAGCGGTAATGCCCGGCACACTGCACCACATCTACATTATGGAATTTATTTACAGGGTAAGGGTCGCGGTGTGGTCAATCCCTATCCCTATTTACGTTAATTTTAGGATATTTACATGTCAGAAGCGTTGATCAATCGTCTGGTAGAATTTGCTGAATCAGGCAATCAACAAAAAATTGTATTGAATGGTCAAACTTACCAGGGCTGGGTGATGGAAATTACCGAGGATGCGCTTCTGATCAGTACTGGTTATGCCGACAAGGCCGGTAAAGATATGTGGATTCTATTTAGCGATCTGGATCAGGCTGAACTGTCGTACTGGGACAATCAGCAGGATCAATGGACTATGTTTAAATTATAAAAGCATAAAAACAAAGGGCATCACATGACTGTGCAACGCTGTGGCTGGTGTTCCGATGATCCGCTGTATATCGCCTATCATGACCAGGAATGGGGACAGGCCCTGCTGGATGAAAATCGCCTGTTTGAAATGCTGTGTCTGGAAGGACAGCAGGCCGGTCTGGCTTGGATTACTGTCCTCAGAAAACGTGAAGCCTACCGTAAACATTTTTTTCAATATTCGATTGAATCTATCGCCTTACTTACAGATGAACAACTCCAACTGAAACTTGACGATGCTAGCCTGATACGTCATCGTGGCAAATTGAACGCCGTTCGGGAAAATGCCCAAGCATGGCTGAAGCTCCGACAGCAAGGAATCAATCTGGTGGAGTGGCTCTGGTCTTTTGCCCAGCAACCGCGACTGAATAATGATGTTATGGATTATCGTCAGGCACCCGCTCAAACCATTGAGAGCCAGAAGATGTCTAAAGCACTCAAACAGGCTGGTTTTAAATTTGTCGGACCCACCCTTTGCTATGCCTTTATGCAGGCCGTTGGTATGGTCGATGACCATGAAAATCATTGTGACTTTAAAACAATATCCTCGCATTTAAATAAGAGCTGAAATCATGTCGAATAATATTATTCAAGCTTATGCTGCCATGTCCGCAGGTGCGGAACTGGAACCTTATCAATTCGATGCCGGAGAACTGCAGCCGCATCAGGTCGAAGTCAAAGTGGAATACTGCGGTCTCTGTCATTCTGATATTTCAGTCATTAACAATGACTGGGGTTCTTCAGTGTATCCGGTCGTAGCAGGACATGAGATTATCGGCACCATTACCCATCTGGGTGCAGAAGCCAAAGGCCTGAAAGTTGGGCAACGGGTTGGCATCGGCTGGACAGCGGAAAGTTGTCAATATTGCGATCCTTGTATTTCGGGCCAGCAGGTGCTGTGTACTGGCGGTCAGGTGGCGACCATTGTCGGACATGCCGGTGGTTTTGCCGATAAAGTGCGTGCCGGCTGGCAATGGGTCATTCCCCTACCCGAAGATCTTGACCCTGAAAGTGCGGGTCCCCTGCTCTGTGGCGGAATTACCGTATTCGATCCGATCCTGAAACATCAGATTCAGGCCATTCATCATGTTGGCGTAATTGGCATTGGCGGTTTAGGGCATATGGCAATCAAGCTGCTGAAAGCCTGGGGCTGTGAAATTACCGCTTTCACTTCAAATCTGGATAAAACTGATGAGCTGAAAGCCATGGGCGCTGACCATGTGGTCAATAGCCGTGATTCGGCTGCCTTAAAAGCCCAGCGTGGCAAGTTTGATTTATTGCTCAGTACGGTCAATGTCACCTTGAACTGGCAGGCTTATCTGGCAACTTTGGCACCAAACGGCACTGTACATATGCTGGGTTTACCACTTGAGCCGATGCAGATTCCGGCTGGCATGCTGATTGGCGGAGCCAAGTCAGTCACCGGTTCACCGACAGGTTCGCCGGCGGCATTACGTCAGTTACTCCAATTTGCTGCACGTAAAAATATTGCACCACAAATTGAAGTCTTCCAGATGTCACAGCTGAATCAGGCGATTGAACACCTGCATTCTGGCAAAGCCCGTTACCGGATTGTACTTAAAGCAGATTTTACAGCTTAAATTCAGTCTGTTTTCACGTGTTAAAAAGACCCAGCGATTGGGTCTTTTTTATTGCAGAGCTTCAGGCAAGACCGCAATACTGGCAGGCTTAGCCAGCTCGGTCTTCATTTTCTGCAGCATCTGATAAGGCTGCTGTTGCACAAACATATTTACGAAGGTCAAAGGAATGGAACCTTCCGGATTGGCATAACCATAGGTTGAAACCTTGACCTTATTATTAACCAGTTTCTGAAAAGTCCAGTCGCCCTGATAATCAGTTAAACGCACATAATCCGGGTTTAAAGGATAGCCACTTTGGATGGCTTTATTCTTGATGGTGATCTGACCATTGGTTTCCTTGATCATCTTGCCCTGTACAATCAGGTCACGGTCTTTTAAGGGAAATGGAAAATCCAGCACCATATACAGGGTAAAGTCACCTTTTTTATCATCGCGGGACAGGACCTTGATGCTACCCATATAGGGAACCCATTGCACGGCATGCTCAACATTCAAAATGAGGGAAATGGCATTTTCAACAGGCGCAGTATAGGTGGTTTCAGCTTTATAGAGAAAGACCGGGTTTTGCTCATTCTGATAGGTCCAGACCTTGATATTATTTTTATGAATACTGAGTTTAGGCGTCCCGACAGGCTTGGCCTGCGCAATGGCGCCAAGCGCCACTGCACAGAGCAGGAAAATCATTTTTTGCATTTTTTATTCGTCTTATTTTAGTTTTAGATTTTTTTATAAATGATTTTAACTCGGTTTTAAACCTGAATATCGTTAAAACCAAGCACGTCCTTCATATCATATTTACGCGCTTCACGACCGACGACCCAAGCTGCAGCACGTACCGCACCAGAAGCAAAGTTCATCCGGTTAGTCGCTTTATGAGTAATTTCCACACGTTCCCCATCAGCAATAAACATTGCAGTATGTTCACCGACAATATCGCCACCGCGAATGGTCTGGAAACCAATACTCTTACGCTCACGCGGACCGGTATGACCTTCACGGCAATATACCGCATCTTCTTTCAGGTCACGGCCCAAAGTTTCCGCAATCGCCTCACCCCACATCAAAGCTGTACCCGATGGCGCATCTACTTTGTGACGGTGATGTGCTTCAATCACTTCGATATCAACCGTATCGCCAAATACTTTAGAGGCCAGTTCAAGCAGTTTGATTGAAACGTTCACACCCACTGAATAATTCGCTGCATAAACTACAGGAGTTTCCGTGGCAGATTCCTCCAAATAGGCTTTTTGCTCGTCATTCATACCGGTGGTACCAATCACGATTGCGACCCCTGCTTCACGGCAGATTTTAAGATGATTGACGGTCGCTGCTGGCGCAGTGAAATCGATCACGACATCACAGTCTTTGACTACATCGGTAAGGCTACCCACGACCTTCACACCTGTTGCGCCAATTCCGGCAAGTTCGCCAGCATCAGCACCTAATAGTGTACTTTCAGGGCGTTCTACTGCAGCCGCCAATTGATAACCGGCTTCATGCACAGCCTGAATAAGGATACGCCCCATACGACCGCCTGCACCTAAGATCCCAATGCGTGGTGTAGCTGACATAACATAGTCCTGATGTTGATCCAAAATTGCTCTTACTATAGCAAAACTGCGGAATAACACTAAGCTGCATTGCATAAAAATCAATGAAAATACTCAAAGAGCGAAATCACTGATATTGATAAGAGTTTTAATCAAGCTTAAGAAGTTAGGCTATCACTTCCGTCAAAGCTATACGATATACATCAACTTGACTCGTCATATAGTTTTTAGCAATTGCTCATATAACTTGAATAAGCTTATTCATAATTTTATCGCTATGATTTTGAAATGATTTACTGAGATTACTGATTTTTGAAGTTAAACAGACGACTTGCCAATACAGTTTTTCCTGTTTAGGCTCGCCATTATTAAGTCAGCTCAAAATCTTGATGATTTAAATCTCAGTTAGATTAACGGGATTCTTATGCAAGACTTTTACTAAATTTTAATTGTGAAGATCTACTTTTGAATTGATGAGTAGATAGGATTTTAAGTCTTATTGAGACTAAAAGGACTCAATTTTGCCTTATACAAAAATCAGTCCTTAGATTGAGCAAATTAATTCTCTAGCTCTTCGGGAACTTATTAAAAATAATAATACCTAAAGCAAAATTTGCCTGGTCTATACAATTTTGAAAATTTTTCCACTTAAGGTACTTTGAAAGCACATTTCAAAACTGGGACGAATATCTTCACCATCTACAGTGATATGTTTTATATTGGAATGAGATTGTGTTTTAGAAAAATGATGATCGACTGTTGCTTGAATAGCGTGTTGAGCCCCAAACTGATCCTTTACACTAATACTTTGTTTAAGCATATCTATACCTTTAATAATAGTTAAAGTGGCAAAATATCCACTAAAAATTGATGTTTCTGAATTTTATCTTTAAATAACTTTATGATTTAGCTTAAATAATTGATTTATAGAAGTATAGAATGTACGACCATCTAAGTTTAAATCTACCTCAACTCCAGATGAAAGAAGAACTCTTTTACCCACTTCAATTCTTTTTAAACCCTGACGTGTATTTTGCATTTTATTGAGAGGAATTAACGAAACAATAATTTCAGTACCATTTTTAGATTTTGCAATTAAATCATTTATTTTTAACAACTTGAATCCTGTTTTTCTAAAGATTTTTCCAATTTGGAAAATAACTTAAAATTAAATTTGAACGATAAAAAAAGCACTTATTAAGTGCTTTTTTTACTGTTTATTCTTGCTTAGATAGCAACAATATTTACAGCATTCGGTCCTTTTTGACCTTGAGCTACACTGAATTCAACCAGCTGGCCTTCAAGCAAGGTTTTAAAACCTGAACTCGCAATTTCACTGAAATGAGCAAAAACATCTGGACCTGATTCTTGTTGAATAAAACCAAAACCTTTAGTTTCGTTGAACCACTTTACAGTACCTTTAACAACATTTGAGTTTGACATAATATATCCTAATAATTTTTAATAATTTTTTAGTCATTTTATAGACTGATTATAACTTTGAAATAATAAAGAATGAGACTTAAAATCTGAAAAAAAACGAAGGATTATGACTAAAACTACGATACTTAAAGAAGATTTACCGAAACAAGACTTTTTTCTAGTTAAGTTAACTATACACGAAAAATTTAATTAATCAAGTTTTCTTATATATATATTTATTTTATTTATTAAAAAGTAAAATTTATAATTATTTCAATAAGATTAAGCTTTCATTGTCATGATAACAAAATAAGAGTAATCTGCTGTACTGGTAAATTTGATAAGTAATGAATGCGATTATATAGCTCTGTAATAACAATATTGGCCTTTTTAATTTCGGGAATGATGCTTTTTTCTCACTTACAAAATATCTATCACCCTCCAAATTTGGACTCATACTTTCTATTTAGATAGTCAAATATAAAAATAGAAACCGCTTTTTAGGCGGTTTTTATGTTTAAGCGAGACTTATCAAACAATAAATAGCATCTTCTAATCTAGAGTATCTTATCTACATAATAAAAAAGGACGCCTCAGCGTCCTTTTTTACTTTCACTCAATTAATCAAACAAACGATCAAAGAATGATTTTTTCTTTGGTGATGATTTGCTATCTTCACCATCCATGGTTTCTTGCAGTTCTTTTAACAGTTCACGTTGACGTGCACTTAAGTTGACTGGAGTTTCTACCACAATACGGCACAGCAAGTCACCTTGCATGCTGGTACGTACCGGTTTAACACCCTTACCACGTAAGCGGAACAGTTTACCTGTTTGCGTACCTTCAGGAATTTTCAGGCTAACACGGCCATCTAGCGTAGGAATCTGAACTTCCTTACCTAAGGCTGCATCAGCAATTGATACCGGCACATCCATATACAGGTCAGCGCCATCACGCTGGAAGATTTCATGCTCACGCACCACCACTTCTACGTACAAGTCACCTGACTGACCATCACGGATTGCTTCACCCTTACCGGTCAAGCGAACGCGGTCGCCATTATCCACACCCGCAGGAATAGTGACTTCCAGAGTTTGCTGACGATCCGACACACCTGAACCATGACATTTATTACATGGGTTCTTGATGATCTTGCCCTGACCACGACAGGTACTACAAGTTTGCTGTACGGAGAAGAAACCTTGCTGCATGCGCACTTGACCAGCACCATGACAGGTACGGCAGGTTTCTACATCGTTTGGATTTTTTGAACCCTTACCATCACAGGCATCACACGGTGCCGGTGCCGTAAAGGTAATAGTTTTCTTGACGCCTTTGACCGCTTCTTCCAGGGTCAGTTCCATCACATAACGTAAGTCAGAACCACGGCGCGCGCGTTGCTGGCCACGACCACCGCCGCCACCAAAAGCACCACCGAAAATATCACCGAACTGGCTGAAAATGTCTTCTGCGCTGAAACCACCGCCGAAGCCTCCACCGCCGCCCATACCACCTTCAAAGGCCTGATGGCCCATACGGTCGTACATGCTGCGCTTTTCACCATCAGAGAGCACTTCATAGGCTTCTGCTGCTTCTTTGAATTTCTCTTCAGCTTCAGCATTGTCCGGGTTACGGTCTGGATGATATTTCATCGCCAACTTACGGTAGGCTTTTTTGATTTCATCATCACTAGCGGTTTTAGCGACGCCCAAAACCTCATAATAATCACGTTTAGCCATGTCTGGCGATGCTCCTCACGGAATTTTGTTTAATATTCAACTGAGGTCTGAAATTGGGGTCAAACCGAGTTTTACAAGGGGAAATATGAAAAAAATTATACGCTTTAGAACACAGCTTTGTTTTGAGAGAATTTATGGATGCCTTTAAACCAGGCATTGATCAGGAAAATAAAAGCAATAAAGCTGAAAATCACTCCGGTCACCACACAGGCTTTGACCCATAACTGGCTGTCCCAGGCAAAGAAAAACAGGGGAATAAACCACAGCGCAGCAAAGATCGCCAAAATGGTATAAATCACGATATTACGCATGATCCACAGCGCCTGTGCCTGTAACCAGACTTCAGCATAATCAACTTGAGTGACTTTACGTGCGAACCAGTAAGCCAATAGTCCACTAAACAGGGTAAATAAGGCCAAAAACATGAAGACATAAGCCATCGCTACGGAACGTCGCATCTTGGTTAATGTATCTTGAGTCATGTTCGGTTCAACCTCGTTACCGTATTGGCAGCTCGGCCAATGCAGCAATTACTTATTTTTTTAAATTATAAAAATCTCAGGTGCTACTATATTGAAAATTTCCAAATTTCGCACCTGAAATTATGACAAATTTAAACAGAATTTAAACTTTTTTTCACTTTAAACCACTGTGCATATAGGGCAGGCAGAAAAAACAGGGTTAATAGTGTTGCTACAATCAAACCGCCCATAATCGCCACTGCCATCGGCCCGAAAAAAATACTACGGGACAAAGGAATCATCGCCAACACCGCAGCCAGTGCGGTCAATACGATCGGACGACAACGGCGTACCGTGGCATTGATGATGGCATCCCACTGCGACTCTCCGGCCTGAATATCCTGCTCGATCTGGTCAATTAGAATGAGCGAATTGCGCATAATCATTCCCGATAATGCAATCGTTCCGAGCATCGCAACAAAACCGAAAGGTTTATTGAAAATTAACAGGAATAACACCACTCCGATAATGCCCAAAGGTGCAGTCAGGAACACAATAAAGGCCCGTGAGATGCTCTTGAGCTGAATCATCAATAAAGTCATGACGACTGCGAGGAATAAAGGCATGCCGGCATTAACCGAGTTCTGCCCGCGAGCAGATTCTTCAACCGTACCGCCCACTTGCAGCAGATAGCCATTCGGCAGCTCTGCCCGGATTTTTCCCAGTGGCTCTTTGAGTTCATTGACCACAGTAGCGGGCTGCAACTTGCTACGAATATCGGCACGCACAGTAATGGTCGGCAAACGATTCCGATGCCAGATCAGACCTTCTTCAAAGCTGTATTCAATCTTGGCCAGCTGCGCCAAAGGTACTGATGTACCGGTCGCAGTCGGAACAGCCAGACTGGCTAAAGATGCTACCTCCACCCGTTCAGCCTGAGCACCACGTAAACGGATTTCAATCAATTCACGTTTTTCACGATACTGATCAATGCCTGCCCCCAAAATCGAGCTGTTGAGTACATTGGCCAGTTCACTGCTACTCACCCCAAGCTGACGGGCACGATCCTGATCAATCTGCAATTTGATGACTTTACTCGGCTCGCCCCAGTCCAGATGCACATTGGTGGTATTCGGATTGTCTCCCACGGTGGCTGCAACTTTCTGCGCCCATTCACGGACTAATCCTAGATCTTCACCCGACACCCGGAATTGTAGTGGATAACCCACAGGTGGGCCATTTTCCAGCAAGGACACCCTGGTACGCACTTCTGGCAATAACTTTCGAATCTGGTCACTTAAGGATTTACGGATTTCATTTCGATCCTCTAAAGAGGATGCCAGCACCACAAACTGGGCAAAACTGGTTTGCGGCAACTGCTGATCGAGCGGTAAATAGAAACGTGGAGAACCCATCCCGACATAAGCCACATAGTTATCAATGCCCTCTTGTTTCGATAAAAAGGCTTCTACTTTTTTTACTGCAGCTTCAGTGGCCTTCAGTGAAGCACCTTCTTCAAGTTTGAGATCCACCAGAATTTCAGCCCGGTTCGAGGGTGGGAAAAACTGCTGCGGCACCAGCTTAAACATTAAAATAGACAGAATAAAAATTCCGACCGTGGCAACAATGACAGTTTTACGATAGGTCACACAGGCATCGACCCAACGGCGAAAGCCCTGATAAAACCGGGTTTGATAAGGGTCATAATGTTCTCCGGCATGATGCACAATCGGCTGAGGTTCTGGCTGTTTGCGTAGACGTGCCCAGAGACGCTGATACCACGGCGCTTTCTGAATTAAATCCTTGTTGAAATCCGGCAGAAGTTTATCGCCTAAATATGGCACAAACAGTACCGCGGCAATCCAGGACACCAGCAATGCAATGGTCACCACCTGGAAAATCGAACGGGTATATTCCCCGGTACTCGATGCTGCAGTGGCGATCGGCAGGAAACCGGCAGCGGTAATCAGGGTGCCTGTCAGCATTGGAAAAGCCGTGGTGCGCCAGGCATGCCCGGCCGCCTGTAAACGGCTATAACCCTGCTCCATCTTAATCGCCATCATTTCAATGGCGATAATGGCATCATCGACCAAAAGACCGAGAGCCAGAATCAGGGCCCCCAGGGAAATTTTATGCAGTCCGACATCAAACAGCTGCATACCGGCAAAAGTCATGGCCAGCACCAGCGGAATCGAGAAAGCCACCACCAGACCGGTCCGGAAACCGAGCGAGAAAAAACTGACCAGCAATACGATAACCACCGCTTCTGCCAGCACTTTCATAAATTCGTTAATACTGCGTTTGACTGCCACCGGCTGATCGGAGACTTTTTGCAGCTCCATGCCGAGTGGCAGAGCTTTTTGCAGGCGGGCGAATTCCTGTTCCAGATTTTTACCCAAGGCAATGATGTCCCCACCCTTGCGCATCGATACAGCAATACCAATGCCGTTTTCGCCCATAAAGCGCATCCGGGGCTGTGCCGGATCACTAAAGCCTCGATAGACTTCTGCGACATCTCCCAGCTGAATGGTTTTGCCATTGACCAGCAGCGGCATCTGTCTTAATTCTTCAACACTGTTTAATGCACCACTGACCCGCACCTGAATCCGGTCTGAACCGGTTTCAAAAAAACCGGACTGGGTGGTGGCATTTTGCTGCTGCAGGGCTTGCTGAATCGCCATGACTGGAACGCCCAGCTGAATGGCCTTGGTATTGGAAATCTCAATCCAGATTTTCTGGTCTTGTAGGCCAATCAGCTCAACTTTGGCAACATCTTTGACCCGTTGCAGTTGCAGCTGTAAGCGGTCGGCGTATTCCTTGAGGGTCGCATAGTCAAAATCTTTACCCTTGAGCACATAAATATTGCCAAAGGTGTCGCCAAATTCATCATTAAAGAACGGCCCTTGTACCCCTTGTGGCAATTCATGCCGGATATCGCCCACCTTCTTGCGCACGTTATACCAGACATCAGCGACATCTTTCGAAGCCAGGGAATCCTTGGCAACAAAAGTCACCATGGATTCACCCGGACGCGAATAGGCCATGATGCGGTCATACTGTCCCGTGGTCATCAGTTCCTTTTCAATCCGGTCAGTGACCTGTAGGGATACTTCTTTGGCACTGGCACCCGGCCAGTAAGTCTGGATCACCATGACTTTAAAGGTAAAAGGTGGATCTTCACTTTGTGACAGTTTGGAATAAGAGACGATGCCGATCAGACCGAGCAGGATCATGAAATACAGCACCAGACCTTTATTTTTTAAAGCCCATTCCGACAGGTTAAAGTTCATGCTTAACTCCCTGCCTGAATGGTCACACGACGGTTTTCACGATCAATCGGATTGATTTTTTGCTGGTTACGCAGCAGATGTACGCCACCAATCACCACATAGTCTTCCGGCTTGAGCCCACTGAGTACAGGAACACTGTCCCGGCCATAGGCACCGAGCTGGACCGGGACTTTACGTAAGGTATGATCGGGCTGGACCACCATGACATAAGCCTGCTGATCCGTTGCCGAGACACTGGATAGCGGCACACTGAGCATATTGTCGCGGCTGTGCTGAAAAAACACCCGGGCACTTTGCCCCAGCTGGATCTGGCCATTGCCTTCACGTAAGGAAACTTTAACCCGAAAGGTACGCGACTGGTCCGCTGCCGGTGAAATCTCTCGGACAATGGCGGCAAATTTTTCTTCAGGTTTGGACCATAAGGTGACCAGAGCCGCTTGCCCCACCCTAATTTCAGCAATTGCCTGTTCCGGCACCCCAATCACCACTTCACGCTCGCCGGCAATTGCCAGTTCATACGCCGCCTGCCCGGCAGCGACCACCTGACCTGTTTCAATATTGCGTGCAGTGATTACGCCGTTTCTGGTGGCAATCAGCTGGTTATAAGCAGTCTGGTTTTTAGCGGTATCATAGTTGGATTGTACCTGCTTCAGATTTGACAGGGCGGTCTTGTACTGGTTTTCGATCGCGTCATATTGTGAGCGGCTCACGGCATTGGATGGCAATAACTGCTTGAAACGTTGTAATTCATCCTGAGCAATCTTAGTGGCAGACTGCGCGCTTTCCAGCTGGGCACGTGCTGCATTCAGCTGCAGCTGGGCATCTTTGACATCCAGAGTTGCCAGGACTTGCCCGACTTTGACCTGGTCACCCACATCGGCGAAGCGCTGGGTCACCTGTCCAGCCACCCGAAATGCCAGCGCCGTTTGCTGGCGCGCCTGCACATCACCGGCATAACTTTTTAATTCATGCTGTGAAGTGGTGGGTGTGGCCACCATGACAAAGGGAACTTCCTGTTCTGCTGCAGCAGTATCTTTGCTGCACCCGCTTAAGGTCACGCTGCAAAGCACCACCATGCCAGCCAATACGCTGTAAATCCTGCTCATCTTATTCGCTCTTATCTGATCGTCTTTTTTAGGGCAAACTATGCTGATATATTAAATTGCTTGTTTTTTAATTAATATACCACCCGGCACACTAATTACAACTGAATCATCAAAGCAATGACCGTGTTGACTTTTTTTGGAAGAAATTGTGCAAATACCTGTAGGACGACCCAAGGATCTGGAAAAGCGTCAGCGCATACTCAGCGTGGCCAAAGCGCTGTTTTTAGCGCATGGCTATCATGCCTCCAGCATGAACCAGATTGCACGTGAGGCAGGTGTAACCAAGCTGACGGTGTATAATCATTTTCAGGACAAGGCGACCCTGTTTAGCTGTGCGATTGAGGATACCTGTGAAGCCATTCTGCATGAACATCCTCAGCTCTTGCAGCCAAGCAGTGACTTTGCGCAGGAGTTTTATCAGGCCTGTCAGCGCGCTTTAAATATTATTCATTTACCAGAAGCGATCAAGCTGGACCTGCTGCTGATGGAACTGGCCTCGCAGCAAAGTCCTCTGGCAGAACAGTTTTATCAGGCCTCGCATAGCAAACTGGATGCAGTCTGGAATGATTTTTTTAGCTTGGCCCAGCAATACCGCTTTATTCAAGTCGATCCTCCAGAAAAACAGACCGAGCTGATCGTGTCCCTGCTGACTGGAACCCGTCATCAGAAAATCCTGCTGGGTCTCAGCCCTCCCCCTTCAAGCGCAGAACAGCAACAGATCATTAGCGAGGCCATTGAACTGTTTATGCTGAAATATGCCCTGCCGGATTAATTCCTTTCCTTCGGACTGATCACCGATCACCGTATGTGGCCTAAAAGTTGCTAAAAAAGCAGCCAATACTCTGCAACTTTTGTCTCTAGGGGACTTGGATTGTCATGCAGTCGCGGTATAGTCAAAGCATGCATGTGAGGGAATAAAAAAATGATTCAACAGATTGATGCACCACTACGCGAAGACGTACGCTTACTGGGTAATTTGCTTGGGGAAACCTTAAAATTACATGCCGGACAGGATTTGTTTAATCAGATCGAGCAGATCCGTGCCCTGTCCAAAGGCGCTCGCGATGGACAGGTCGAAGCAGAAAAACAACTGGAACAACTGTTTTTGAGCCTGGAAGATGCCGAAATCCTGCCGCTGACCCGTGCCTTTACCCACTTTTTAAACTTTGCCAATATTGCCGAACAATATCATGTGGTACGTCGTCGCCGTCAGAGCGAGTTTGACGACACTGCAGAATCGCCCAATCCTCTGGTGCCTTTATTTGAAAAATTTAAACAGCAGGAAATTTCTGCCGATACGCTGTATCAGCAAATCTGTGAACTGAAAATTGAACTGGTCCTGACCGCGCACCCCACAGAAGTCAGCCGCCGTACCCTGATTCAAAAATATGATGGCATCAATAATGCCCTGTCCAAATTCGACCAGCAGAAACTGACGCCACGTGAACGTCAGGCCGTTCTGGCCGATCTGAAACAGCTGATTAGCTCCGCTTGGCAAACCGATGAAATCCGTCAGCATCGCCCGACTCCGATCGATGAAGCCAAATGGGGCTTTACCACCATTGAACAGACCCTGTGGAATGCAGTTCCTAAATTTATCCGTGAACTCAATGGCATGGTCCAAGCACAATGTGGCCAGAACCTGCCCTTAGATGTCGCACCAGTACGTTTTGCCTCCTGGATGGGTGGTGACCGCGATGGCAACCCGAATGTCACTCACACCGTCACTCAGGAAGTACTGTGGCTGTCGCGCTGGAAAGCAGCCGACCTTTATGTACGCGATATTGAAAACCTGCGCTGGGAACTGTCCATTCAGCAATGCAGTCCGGAAATTTCCGAAGCCTTGGGCCAGCCCCATCCTGAACCCTATCGTGAATATTTACGTGACACCCGTACCCGCCTGAAAGCGACTCGGCATTGGCTGGCAGAAAAATTAAAAGGCAATGATGCCGATGACAGTCTGGTGATTAAAAGTAAAGATGAACTTTTACAGCCGCTCCTGACCTGCTACCGTTCACTGATGGACTGCAATCTGGCCGAAATTGCCAATGGTAGCCTGCTGGACTTTATTTACCGAGTCAACAGTTTTGGGATCGAACTGCTAAAACTGGATATCCGCCAGGAATCCGGCCGTCACCGCCAGGCGATTTCAGCCATTACTGAATATTTGGGACTGGGGAATTTTGAAACCTGGACCGAACAGGCCCGTCAAAACTTTTTACTGCAGGAATTGCAAAGCAAGCGTCCGTTACTGCCTAAACATCTGAATGAACCGGCCGGCAGCCTGATTGAACATCCGGATGTACAGGAAGTCTTTGCCACCATGCGCACACTGGCAGAACAGCCGAGCGAGTCTCTGGGTGCCTATATTATTTCCATGGCGGAATATCCAAGTGATGTCTTGGCGGTACTGCTTTTACAAAAAGAAGCCGGTATCGAGCAGGCATTACGGGTGGTTCCCCTGTTTGAAACCTTAAAAGATCTGGATGGTGCAGCCGCAACCATGTCGACCCTGTTCAATATGCACTGGTACAAACAGCATATTCAGGGCAAACATGAGGTCATGATTGGCTATTCTGATTCTGCCAAGGATGCTGGTTTTATGTCGGCCAACTGGGCCCAATATCGTGCCCAGGAAGAACTGACCGCAGTTGCCCAGCAACATGGCGTGCAATTGACCCTGTTCCATGGTCGTGGCGGTTCGATCAGTCGTGGTGGTGCGCCAACCCAGCAAGCCTTGTTCTCTCAGCCACCGGGTTCTATTTCCGGTGCGATCCGGGTGACTGAACAGGGTGAAATGATCCGCTTTAAATTCGGGCTGGAAGAAATCGCGCTGCAAAATCTGGAAATTTATACCGCTGCAACCCTGGAAGCGACCCTGCTCCCGCCACCTGAGCCAAAACAGGAATGGCGCGACCTGATGCATCAAATGACTGAACTGTCTGTTCAGGTCTATCGCCAGACCGTACGGGAAAATCCACACTTCGTGAAATACCTGCGTACGGTAACGCCAGAACTAGAACTACAAATGCTGCCGTTGGGTTCACGCCCAGCCAAACGTAAAGTCAGTGGCGGGATTGAATCCCTACGTGCGATTCCGTGGGTATTTGCCTGGACCCAGATTCGCCTGATGTTGCCTGCCTGGCTCGGTACTGGTGCCGCACTGAATGAAGTTCTGGATCAGGGACAACGTAATGTACTCGATGAGATGCTGGCCGAGTGGCCATATTTCCAGACCCTGATTGATATGCTGGAAATGGTATTGTCCAAAGCCGACGCGCATGTGGCGCTATATTATGAATCGCATCTGACTCAGGATGAAGATATGAAAATTCTGGGAACAGAGTTACGCCAGCGTTTGCAAGATGCCGTACAAACCTTGTTAAGCTTGAAAGGCGAGTCGAAACTGCTCAGCAGTAACGGCGTACTGGATCAGTCTATGAAGGTGCGTAAGCCGTATCTGCTACCCTTGCACTTGCTGCAAGCTGAACTGATGAAACGTCGCCGTTTATATCTGCAACAGCAACAGGCCGAAAACACCCCGGTGGATCATGCGCTGATGGTCAGTATTGCCGGGATTGCGGCCGGTCTGCGTAATACTGGCTAAGCAAAAATTCCCATTTGAAAGCACATCCTGGCGATGTGCTTTTTTATTGACCAGTCAATAGCCAGGAAATATTTTATTTTATATAGTAAATCAGATTTATTTATAGATGTCCCTATTCATAATAAGAAATTAATTTACTGATTTCACTTTAATTTTAACCCAGTATTCTTTTACCGACCGGTAAAATATTAAATAAAGTCATAGAATTAATTTGAACAAAAATTTTGTTTAAGTGATTAAATCTTCTAAAGAACAAGAGTATGATGTGCACAATTTATCTTTTGAGTGCTCATTTTATGTCCAGTTGGTTTCCCAAATGGCGCCCTTATGAGGGCAGTATCGATGCACGACCAGTAGGTACCGCAGAGTATTTGCCACCCGCACAAACGGTCATTTTGGGTGTACAACATGCTTTTGCCATGTTTGGCGCGACTGTACTGGCACCTTTTTTAATGGGCTTTGATCCTAACCTGGCGATTTTAATGTCAGGGATCTGTACCATTCTATTCTTTTTAATCACCGGTGGCCGGGTTCCAAGTTATCTAGGTTCAAGCTTTGCCTTTATTGGTGTGGTCATCGCAGCAACAGGTTATGCAGGTGGTGGCGGACTGAATCCAAATATTGGCGTTGCAGCAGGCGGCATTATCGCATGTGGCATCTTCTATGCGCTCATGGGCTTTCTGGTCATGGCGACGGGCACCCGCTGGATTGAAAAGCTGATGCCACCGGTAGTGACCGGTGCCGTGGTGATGATCATTGGCCTGAACCTTGCTCCAGTCACAGTGAAAAGCGTGATGGGCAATACCTTCAATATGTGGATGTCCCTGGTCACTGTGCTGTGCATGGGTTCAATTGCCGTATTCACCCGTGGCTTATTACAGCGCCTGCTGTTATTGGTCGGCCTGTTATTGGCTTATCTGATCTACTTTGTACTCAGTAATGTCATGGGTTATGGCACTGCGATCAACTTCCTTCCCATTCAGCAAGCAGCCTGGTTCGGTTTACCAACTTTCCATGCGCCGACTTTTGAAGTCAATGCCATGCTGATCATTGCACCGATTGCGTTGATTTTGGTGGCTGAAAATCTGGGACATATCAAGGCTGTAGGTGCGATGACCGGAGAAAATCTGGATCCGCATATTGGTAAAGCCTTTGTGGCCGATGGTGTTGCAACCACTCTGGCAGGGGGTGTCGGTGCGCCGGGCATGACTACGTATGGGGAAAACATTGGCGTGATGGCAGTCACCCGCGTGTATTCCACCATCATCTTTGCAGTCGCGGGTGTCTTTGCTGTGTTTCTGGGTTTATCGCCGAAGTTTGGTGCGATTATTCACACGATTCCGACAGCGATTCTGACCGGTGCTTCGATTGTGGTCTTTGGTCTGATTACCATTGCCGGTGCCAAAATCTGGATTGAGAACAAGGTCGATTTTTCGCAGAACAAGAACCTGATGGTGGCTGCGGTGACCATTATTTTAGGTACGGGTGATTTTGCCCTGACTTTTGGTGGCTTCAATCTGGGTGGTATTGGTACGGCAACGTTTGCTGCACTGTTCCTGAACTGGTTCTTTAGTCTGGCCGATAAAAAATAACCGTAAAACTTGAAAATTTATAGCAGCCCTTAGGCTGCTTTTTTTATGTTGATAGGGTTCAAATTTATAGCCAGTGCAATAACAACAAACCCCGCAAGGCTACTGTTAACGCATGTGCCTGGTTAAGGACGAAACTCTTTCAGTTCACGTTGAATAAAATAATGAAACATTTCACGATAGAGATGTTCAATAAACTCCTGATCGACACCTTGTTTTTGCGCCAGAGCTCTGACATTTTCTACAATCTGCTCCATACGTTCCGGTGACTGTAAATCGGTTTCGGTTTTTTTGAAACGGGTGGTTTGATCAACATAAAATTGACGCGCAGCGATCAGCTCAACTAAAGCTGTATCAATGGCATCGATCTGTTGACGTGCATGTTCTAGTGATTCAGCTTTGATCTTTTCCATGTTTTTTCAGTTCACTTTCAGTTTGATTATTACTCTTATACTTTTCTTCTAACACATTACTGAAAATACTTTCAATCATCCAGACCCGATATAAGCTATTAAATGTATAACTTTGATCATCTATGCGCAGTTCCAGTACCGGAAAATTCGGCTGCGACTTCATTTCACAGAGCATATCATTGTCCTGCAGCTTGACCAGAATATCGTCCTGGGTCAGATCGACAATATTTAACTGTTGCTGCAAACGTTTGAAATGGGGTGCATAAGACAGGTCTTCACCACGGGTCCAGACGGCCTGCAAGATCTGGTACATCGCCTCGATCCGCTGCTCCTCGGGACAGCTATAAAATAATTGTGCCATTGGCGCAATCGCCTGCTCGGTCGGTCGGCAGAACGGAGTGAATTCAACTTCCGTCCGTTTGGATAACCGTGTGGCCAGACTCCAGTCAAAGTCATCTCGTCCACGATAGGACAAGGGATAGACATTCAGCTGGATATTATAATAATCCGCCAGTTCTTCCTTGATATAGGCCAGCAATAGCCAGGAGATCGGATCTTCCAGCGCGATATACAAGTCCAGTTCCGGATCCATCGACTGGATCTCGTTCAGCTCCTCGGCATCACTGATCAGATGTTCACGCCATTCAATGTGATCGATCATAAAAATCGGATTACCGGTCAGCAGTTTTTGCTGCTCCAGACGCCGGGTCAAACGCAACAGGTCATCGACCGCCTGATACTGGCGACCGCCTAAATTGAAATAGCTGGCCAGAATCGGGGTCTGGTCAAAAATACGTTCGGGAAAATCCTGTGGCTGATGGTGGCGACTGGCCATGGCATAAAGAGTTCGTAATTTTCCGGTCTGTTTTTGCCACAGCATATGGAAGACATCTTCCAGCAAATACAGGAAATCCTGTCCACGCAGCGGCGTATGTCGCAAAATCAGTTCGGCCTGTTTTAAGGCCTCAGCGCTCGGTAATTCCGGCGTATCATGAAAACTGAAACGATGCTGTTTTGACAAGATTTTTGCATCATTAATCGTGTAGTGCTGCCATTCATCAAAAGACATCTGGTTCGGCGCTTCGGCATGCTCACTGGAAATGATGACTTTTAGCGGCTTGAGTTCTGGACTTAAAATTTCTTCGAGCTGGGGCAACTGCTGTACCGCCAGATAACTGTACACATCATCCAGTCTTAAATGGATACTCAGCCCATCTTGAATAGATAACACCGTTTGACGGGTCGGTTTTTGGTAAAACCAACTCGATCGGATTGGATCAAACCAACGGCGTAACAGGGACATGAGATCGGCCTCGACAACAATGACGGTGCGCAGCTCAACATATGAGAAGCTGCGCAGAATAATCTATTTTTAAGATCGCAGAAGCCAAAGCCCTGCATGCTGTAAAAACTTATATCAAGTCATAAGCAAATGTTCAATGTTTAACAATGGATTAGAGGTCAAGATTCAGGTCAGTGACCGCCCCGGTTTCTGCACCTGAAGTCAGTTTGGCGAATTTAGCCAGCGCACCGTGGGTATAGTTTGGCTGAGGTTTGGTCCAGGCCGCTTGACGTGCAGCAATTTCTTCTTCCGCGACATGCCAAGTCATTTCCCGGGTTTCGGCATTAATCGAAATCTGATCACCATTTTGCACCAGACCAATCGGGCCGCCCTCATAAGCTTCTGGCGTCACATGACCAATCACGAAACCATGACTGCCGCCAGAGAAGCGTCCGTCAGTAATTAAAGCCACCGAAGCGCCCAGACCTTTACCAATAATCGCAGAAGTCGGTTTCAGCATTTCCGGCATGCCCGGACCACCTTTAGGGCCGACGCCACGAATCACCACCACTTCACCCGGCTGGACTTCGCCATCCAGAATCCCGCGCATGGCACCCTGCTCGCCTTCAAAGACCCGTGCCGGGCCAGCAAAATGCAGACCTTCCTTACCGGTAATCTTGGCCACAGCGCCCTTCGGCGACAGATTGCCTTTCAAAATCACCAGATGGGAATCTTTTTTCACGGGCGCATCAAAAGGCAGAATAATCTGCTGACCTTCCGGATAGTCCTGCACATCGGCCAGGTTTTCTGCCAGCGTCTTACCTGTGACCGTTAAACAGGACCCATCCAGCATGCCGGCATCCAGCATGCGTTTCATCAGCGGCTGAATTCCACCAATCGCAATCAGTTCTGACATTAAATATTTACCCGATGGACGCACATCAGCCACCACCGGAATATCTTTACCAATCCGCACGAAATCATCCAGACTCAGTTCCACCCCTGCGGTATGTGCCATAGCCAAAAGATGCAGTACCCCATTGGTCGAACCACCCAGTGCAATCAAGACCTTGATCGAATTTTCAAAAGCAGCCTTGGTCATGATGTCGCGTGGCTTGATATCCAGTCGTAACAGATTCATGACTGCTTCACCGGCACGGGCGCAGTCGATTTGTTTGTCATCCGAAATTGCTTCCTGCGCAGAGGAGCCCGGCAGGCTCATACCGAGTGCTTCAATCGCAGAGGCCATCGAGTTAGCGGTATACATGCCGCCACAGGAGCCCGGACCCGGTAAAGACACTTCTTCAATATGCTTGACTTGAATCGCATTAATTTCACCTTTGGCATATTGACCGACTGCTTCAAATACCGAAATCATGTCGGTATGGCCTTCACCCGGTTTAATAGTACCGCCATAAATAAACAGACCGGGACGGTTTAGACGTGCCAGTCCCATAATGCAGCCCGGCATGTTTTTATCACAGCCACCAATCGCGATGACCCCATCATAAGCCTGACAACCCACGACCGTTTCAATCGAGTCTGCGATCACTTCCCGTGATAGCAGTGAATATTTCATGCCTTCCGTACCGTTGGAAATTCCGTCAGAAATGGTAATGGTATTGAAGATAATACCTTTGCCGCCCGCAGCACTCACGCCCTGCTCGACTGTTCTGGCCAGACCATCAATATGCATATTACAAGGCGTGACATTGGCCCAGGTCGAAGCGATACCAATAAATGGCCGTTTAAAATCGGCATCTTTAAAACCGGTAGCACGCATCATGGAACGCGCCGGTGCATTTTCAATGCCTTCATAAACGGGGGCTGAATGCTCGCGGATATTATCTTTACTCATTATTCTCTTCCTGGGCGATGACCAATTTTAAGCTTCGGTCTTGGACAATTTATTTTAAGGTCATTGTATAGAAAGCAGACTACACATGAAAGCAACACTCTGTACTCTGCGAATCCCATTAATCCATTTATTATTTTTCTACCCAAATCAGATCACATGATGAAGCGACATGGATGTCGCTGTTTTCCTGTGCAGCAAGGATGCTGCATCAGGAAAACAAAGGCGTTTTGTTACTTTTGCGCTGTCAAAAGTAAAACATTGTCTACGCAATATTATTGCAAAATCACAAAGTAAAATGCGACCGTGCTATTTTCAACAATTAATAAAAAAGCACCCCCGTCTGGAGTGCTTTTAAAATCTGTAAAATTACAAATTAGATATCACGTACCGCACCTTTCGAGGCACTGGTGGTATGCATCGCATACGCTTTCAGTGCTTTAGACACTTTACGCGGACGCTGTTCAGCAGGCTGCCAGCCTTTGGCTTCTTGTGCTTCACGACGTGCTGCCATAGTTGCATCATCCACCGCTAGGTGAATGGTACGGTTTGGAATATCAATTTCGATACGGTCGCCATCTTCAACCAGACCAATCGCACCGCCTTCTGCAGCTTCAGGCGACACGTGACCAATTGAAAGACCAGAAGAACCACCCGAGAAACGGCCATCTGTTAACAGAGCACAGTCTTTACCCAAACCTTTTGATTTTAAGTAACTGGTTGGATACAACATTTCCTGCATACCCGGACCACCACGTGGACCTTCGTAGCGAATCACGACGACATCACCCGCAGTGATTTTACCACCCAGAATTGCTTCAACCGCAGCATCCTGACTTTCAAACACACGTGCAGTCCCGTTGAATTTCAGGATTGAGTCATCCACACCCGCTGTTTTTACGATACAGCCTTCTAGTGCGATATTGCCATAAAGTACTGCCAAGCCGCCATCTTGCGAGAATGCATTGGCTGCATTACGGATCACGCCATTGTCACGGTCGCCATCTAAGCGTGCATAATAACGGTCTTGCGAGAATGCCGTCTGAGTCGGTACACCACCCGGCGCTGATTTGAAGAATTGATACACTTCTTCATCTTCAGTACGGATGATGTCCCATTTATCCAAGGCATCTTTCAGTGTTTTTTCATGAACAGTTGGAACAGATGTATCGAGTAAGCCTGCACGATCCAGTTCACCCAAGATTGACATGATGCCGCCGGCACGGTGTACATCTTCCATATGGACATCCTGTTTCGCCGGCGCAACTTTACATAGTACCGGCACATTACGTGACAAACGGTCGATATCGGTCATCGTGAAGTCGACTTCAGCTTCGTGTGCTGCTGCCAACAGATGCAGAACCGTATTGGTTGAACCACCCATGGAAATGTCTAAAGTCATTGCATTTTCAAATGCCGCTTTGGTTGCGATTGAACGTGGCAAGATGCTGTAATCTTCCTGTTCATAATGACGTTTCGCCAATTCAACAATCAGTTGACCAGCTTTTTCAAATAATTTTTTACGGTTGGCATGGGTTGCCAGTGTTGAACCATTGCCCGGAAGCGATAAACCAAGTGCTTCAGTCAAACAGTTCATCGAGTTTGCGGTAAACATGCCTGAACATGAACCACAAGTTGGACAAGCAGAACGTTCGTATTCTGCGACTTCTTCATCAGTGAAGCTGTCATCTGCTGCAACAATCATGGCATCGACCAGATCAATGGCTTTTTCATTACCGCGGATTTTGACCTTGCCCGCTTCCATTGGACCGCCAGAGACAAATACCACCGGAATGTTCAGACGCATTGAAGCCATTAACATACCCGGGGTGATCTTGTCACAGTTCGAGATACACACCATCGCATCGGCACAATGGGCATTGACCATGTACTCGACCGAGTCTGCAATCAGATCACGTGAAGGCAATGAATACAGCATGCCGTCATGACCCATCGCGATGCCGTCATCGACCGCAATGGTATTGAATTCTTTGGCCACGCCGCCTGACGCTTCAATTTGACGTGCCACCAGCTGACCCAGATCTTTAAGATGCACATGACCCGGTACAAACTGGGTGAACGAGTTCACCACCGCAATAATCGGCTTACCGAAATCTTCATCTTTCATGCCGGTAGCACGCCATAAACCGCGTGCGCCAGCCATATTTCTTCCGTGTGTCGATGTTTTTGAACGATAGTCAGGCATTTTATATTTCCAACAAAGTTTGAGCTTGCAGTGAATCGGGCAGATCCACTCTGGCTAAATCATACTGACAAAGAGCTTAAATCAGTTGAATTTTAAACCTATCATACTACAAGCCCTTGATTTACAAGATGGCCTTTTGAGTGTAGATGCAGGCAAAAATGTCTATCGAGAGGTTTGGATGATCTGACGATAAAAATTTCTTAATGAAATCTACTATACCGCCATCATCATCAGGACAATACAAAACTTTCATGAATAATTTTTACAATTTGCATGAGTTTTTTTTATATAAAAATTCCACTGAAATTCAAGCACTCACCAAGCTTCTCGGATAAGTTTTTGCAACGATTAGGCTGAAATTTGGCTTTTGGCTTATAATAGCTTTTAAGTTTATTTGGAATTTCATGTGTGAAGATCATATTTGCAGGCACACCAGAATTTGCAGCGACTGCATTGGCTGCGTTGCTTAGAACCGAACATGAAATTGTGGCGGTCTATACTCAACCGGACCGCAAGGCCGGACGTGGACAAAAGCTCACGGCATCTGCGGTGAAGCAGTTAGCGCTTGAACATCATCTTTCGGTCTATCAGCCTTTGCATTTCAAGTCATCGACTGAAGAAGGTCTGGCGGCGCAAGCGGAACTTAAAGCCTTAAATGCAGATGTGATGGTGGTGGCAGCTTATGGCCTGATCCTGCCACAAGTGGTTCTGGATACGCCAAAATATGGTTGCCTGAATATTCATGGTTCCCTGTTGCCACGCTGGCGCGGTGCAGCCCCGATTCAGCGTGCCATTGCCACTGGCGATGCCGAGACCGGTGTAACCATTATGAAAATGGCAGCCGGTCTGGATACCGGGGATATGATGTATAAAACACTGTGCCCGATTAGCGCCGAAGATACATCTGCCAGCCTGCATGACAAACTGGCGCTGCAAGGTGCTGAGGCGATTGTGGCCGTGCTTGAATCGGAACAGACCTTACAGCACTATCTTGAGATTCGCGAAGTCCAGGATGAAAGCCTGACGGTTTACGCGCATAAACTGTCAAAAGCTGAAGCACAAATTGACTGGACCCAGCCTGCAACAGCCATTGACCGTAATATTCGTGCTTTTAATCCATGGCCGGTGGCATTTACTCCACTGGATGACAGCAACAATTTACGCATCTGGAATTCCTCGCTTTCCACGCAAAAGACAAGCAATGCCCTGCCTGGTGAAGTGATTGCCCTGGATAAAGACGGCGTGCATGTGATGTGTGGCGATCAACATGCTATTTGCATCACCAATCTGCAATGGCCAGGCGGCAAAGCCCTGAATGCTGTTCAAATTAATCAAACTCAAAAACTATCGGTAGGATATAAATTCGCATGAGCCAAATTCAATCATCAGCTAAAAACTTGAATTTGCGCGCGCAAGTTGTAAAAACCCTATTGGCTGTACAAAACGGCCAATCACTTGCTTCTGTACTCAATCAACATATCAACATCGTGTCTGAACGTGACCGTGGTCTATATCACGAGTTAACTTTGGGCTGTTTACGTCAGTGGCACGGCCTGAAAGCCATTACCCTGCCATTATTAACCAAACCTCTTGATAATCAGGCTTTAGAAAGCTGCTTATATCTGGGTTTGTATCAGATTTTATGTACCCGTATTCCGGCGCATGCTGCAATTTCAGAAACCGTCACTGCAGCCAAACAGCTCGGTTTTGAACCTTTAAGCGGTCTGGTGAATGCCGTTCTGCGTCGTGTTTCACGTGAAACAGAAGAATTTGATCTGGCTTTAAATCAGGCACCTGGCCTGCCAAGCTGGCTTTACAAGCGTTTAAAGAAAGACTGGCCGGAACAGCTTGCCGAACTGTCACATGACTTGAAACAGATTGCACCGCTCACCTTGCGTGTCAATGTCAATCAGGTCAGCCGTGATGAATATCTGGAAATTCTGGAAGAAGAAGGCTATGAAGCACGTGCCTGCACCCTGTCTGAAGTCGGGATTGTACTGGAACAGAATGTCCATATTCCGAACCTGCCGGGCTATGAAGCCGGCGGTTTCTCGGTTCAGGATGAACATGCCCAGCTGTGTGCGACCTTAGTTCCTGACCTTGAAGGCAAAGTGGTGGTCGATGCCTGTGCCGCTCCGGGTGGCAAGACCGCGCATATCCTGGAAAAATATAGCCCGAAAAAACTGTATGCCATTGACCAAGATGCCAAACGTTTAGTCCGTGTGGCAGAAAATCTGGAACGTTTACTATTAACTGAATATGCCGACGTTGAAATTATCGCGGCTGATGCGATCACCTGGACAGCGCCGGAGCCGGTGGATTGTATCGTGCTGGATGCACCGTGTTCTGCAATTGGTGTGATCCGTCGTCATCCGGACATCCGTTTACTGCGTCATTCCACAGATATTCCGCAAACGGTACAGCTGCAAAAGCAGATTCTGGAAAATATGTGGCAGCAACTGAAAGTCGGTGGTACTTTGCTGTACATCACCTGTTCAATTTTGAAAGCCGAAAACGAACAGCAGATGGTCGAGTTTTTTAATACCCATGCCGATGCCAAAGAAATCAAAATCGAAGCCGATTGGGGTATCGAACAGATTCATGGTCGTCAGTTGTTGCCGAAAGCAGATCAAGGCGACGGTTTCTTCTATTGCCGTATAGAAAAAACTGCATAAGTCATGTGTTTAAAATGAAAGGCAGCGCAAGCTGCTTTTTTTATGGCGCGTGATTTAGTGAATATATGGCTTATTGAATAAACTTAAAAATCACCAGACTGCTGGCCAATGCCGCCATGCCGCTCACCAATCCATAGACTGTTTCATGCCCTTCAGAATAGCGCTTTGCCGTCGGCAATAATTCATCCAGCGCCAGATAAACCATCACCCCGCCAATCACGCCAAAGATCAGACCATAGACGGTTTCACTCATATAAGGTGCCAGAATAAAATACCCGAGCGCTGCCCCTAATGGTTCGGCCAGTCCGGAAACCAAACTGGCCCAGAGCGCATAATCTTTACGGCCGGTGGCCATATAGACCGGCAGGGCAATCGCCACGCCTTCTGGTACATTATGAATCGCAATCGCGACTGCCAATGGCGCACCCAAAGCAGGACTTTCCAGCGTGGCAAAAAACGTCGCCAGCCCTTCCGGCAGGTTATGTGCGCTAATCGCAAACAGGGTCAGCATGCCGGTACGCAGTAATTGGGGTGAACTGACGCCCTTGGCAGAATGGGTCTCAATAGTGTCATGTGGGTTTGGCACAAAACGATCCAGCAACAACACCAGAATTACGCCCAGTAAAAAAGCAAAAGTGCCAAAGGCAAAACCGGTTTTTTCATCAAAATCTAAGCTAAAGGACGCGATCGATTTGTTCAGAATTTCGGTTAAAGAGACATAGATCATGGCCCCGGCAGCAAAGGCCAGACCAAAGGCCAGCAAACGGAAATTAGGTTTTTTTAAGAATAATACCAGTCCCCCACCCACCACGGTGGCCAGCCCGGCAAATAAAGTCACGGCAAAGGCTGTATAGACTTGTCCATCTGAAACGGAAATCATGTCAAAGCATCAGCCATTAAAAAAGTCATTATCATCAAGGATGATAATGACTTCCGTTTATGGCAACAGTAGGTTTATGTGAAGATTTTTAGTCTTCTGGTTCTTCCGGATTCTTTGCCAGATGAATCACAGCCAGTACCAGACCACCCCATAATAAAACGATGGAGATGATCATCATGATTAGTGCAGATGTATTCATAGTCGCTCTCCTAGCTGTGACGGTCTTTGATCAGGCTGAACAGAATGGCACCCAGAATAAAGAATGCCATCACTCCTCCACCTACCATCCATAGGGTACTGGCAGCATAGCCACCATAACCTTCTGCCATAATCGATTTCAGGGTCAGGCCCAATGCCAGCAATAATGACAACGGCGTGATCACCGTCAGCATGAAGTTCCAGCTGGCACCCAGTTTCACGCTGGCAAACTCATTCACATGGCCTTCCAGCTGTTTCATTAATGGACGACGGAACCACGACAACAGAATAATCGATAACAGACCACCACCGACAATACCGATGTTATTAGCAAAGTAGTCGATGATATCGACAAAGGTAATCGCACTATGTGTCGAGAACATCAGGGTAGAAATCACCGCTGAACCACCAGCAATAATCGTTACTGACTTATTCTTTGACCAGCCCAGTTTGTCTTGGAACGCAGCAATCGGAACTTGCAGGATACTGACCATCGAGGTAATACCGGCAACCGTCAACGAAGCGAAGAACAGGAAACCGAACAGGTCACCACCTGCACCTAAACTGGAAATGATTTTCGGAAACGCAATAAAGGCCAGACCAATACCGCCAGATACCACATCTTCAACTTTCGCACCTGAGCTGAATGCCATAAAACCAAGCGCGGCAAAGACACCAATACCCGCCAGAATTTCAAAAGACGAGTTGGCCAATGCCACCACAATGCCTGAACCGGTCAGGTTAGTTTTGCGTTTCAAGTAAGAGGCATAGGTCAACATGATCCCGAAGCCCACTGAAAGTGAGAAGAAGATATGACCAAAGGCCGCTAACCAGACTTTATAGTTGGCCATCGCTTCCCAGTTTGGCGTGAAGAAAGCATTTAAGCCATCGACTGCACCCGGTAAACGGACTGCCTGAATCACCAGGATCGTGAATAAAATCACCAGCAATGGCATAAAGATTTTATTCGCCAGTTCCACCCCACGGCGTACTCCACCGTAAAGAATCAGCATGACTGCTGCCCAAACGACCACTAGACCAAAGAACAGCACAGGTACAAAACCGAGAGTCAGACCCTCACCATTTTGTAGGTAAGTATTGAAGAAGAAGCCCTGGGTATCTGTGCCCCACTGCTGTCCAAAGGAATAGAACATATAACTGCCGGCCCAGGACAAGACGCTGGCATAGTAAATCCCGATCACCAGAGTGACCATGACCTGCCACCAACCCAGAGATTCGGCATTCATGAGTTTTTTATAGGCCATAGGCGGCGCTTTGCGGAACTTGTGTCCGACCGCATAGTCTAAAAACAATAAAGGTAAACCTGCTGCGAAAATCGCAATCAGATAAGGGATCAGGAATGCCCCGCCACCATTTTCATAGGCAACATAAGGGAAACGCCAGATATTCCCCAAGCCAACGGCGGAACCAATCGCTGCAATAATGAATCCTGATCGTGCGGACCAATTCTCACGAGTTTCTGTCATAGAACACCTAAACTTTTAACCCCTTCAGATGCTGCTTGTTATGGTTATGACGCAAGCAAAAAAAGAAGTATTTTCAATAATTTTGGGTGTTTGAATTAGAGGGCACCTTGTGGGCGTCGAATTCTAATGTACAAACAGGTCAGCAGGTCTTACATCTTGCTTAAAGTCTGATCGAAAAACTGACCTTGTAGATGACTCAACAATACTGACTTTTTTAAATTTTTTCTGTAAATTCTGCTTAAAATATTCGTTATTTATAATCTATTCGAATTAAGCGTTCAATAATTCTGCGAAATAAGCCAGATTAAACAAGTTATATATTGACAAACTTTTTGGAATATATTTTTTCTTAAGTTTTACTACAGGGTCGCTGTTTTAAAAAATGTAT
The DNA here is from genome assembly GCF_031844225.1 of Acinetobacter sp. RRD8. Classification (GTDB taxonomy): domain Bacteria; phylum Pseudomonadota; class Gammaproteobacteria; order Pseudomonadales; family Moraxellaceae; genus Acinetobacter. The sequence continues at coordinate 8,094 of NZ_JAUZUU010000007.1, read as the reverse complement.
TCCAAGACTCCAATCCAGCATCTGTTTTTAGATCATTATTTAATGATGAAACGGCTCATACTAAGGCACATGACCAAGCCGTGATATGGGAAATCAAATTCTCTCATGGAATTTTGACCTCTTTAAAAACCGGTTTAAATATCACAAGCAGATTTAAAACAAGCTGCTAGTGATATCGAAGCGATGAGTATTCTAAACTTAGGCTTTAATCACCAGCATGCGCTCTTCCTGCATGTCGCGAATGGCTGACTGAATTCCTTCACGACCCAGACCTGAATCTTTGACCCCGCCATAAGGCATGTTATCGACCCGGAAAGATGGAATATCATTGATAATGACACCGCCGACATGCAGATGATCCCAGGCATACAGCATCTTGTTCAGATTCTGAGTATACACTCCAGCTTGCAAGCCAAAACGGCTGCGGTTGATACAGGCAATACCGGATTCGAAATCAGCATACGCTTCCAGAATTGCCACCGGGCCAAAGGCTTCATCACGGTAGATTTCCAGACTGTGGTCTACATTTTCCAGCAAGGTCGGTGCGAACATCACACCATTCAATTCGCCTCCAATCAGGATTTTCGCGTCTTTTTTCACGGCTTTATCCAGCCATTTTTTCAGGCGTTTGGCTTCATCTTCCTTGATCATCGGACCAACCAAGGTTGTGCTCAGATTCGGATCAGCGGCTTTAATCGTTTTCAGTTTCGCCAGCAGTTTGTCCTTCACTTCAGTATAAATCTGCTGATGCACCAAAATGCGTTGCACACTGATACACACCTGTCCGGCATGGTTATACGCCCCGCCAATTAGACGGTTAATCAAGGCATCGTTAATTTCGGTATCTGGCTCAATCATGACAGCAGCATTGCCACCCAGCTCCAAGACCACTTTTTTGCGTCCGGCACGCGCTTTCATATCCCAGCCCACAGCATCGGAACCGGTAAAACTGAGTAATTTAAAACGCTCATCAGTGACCAGTAGATCGGCCAGCTCTCGCGGACAGGGCAATACCGAAAAGGCACCTTGCGGTAAATCGGTTTCCGCCAGAATTTCGGCAATTTTTAAGGCAGAAATCGGGGTTAGACTCGGCGGTTTCAGCACAAAGGGACAACCGGCTGCAATCGCAGGAGCAATTTTATGCGCGGTCAGATTTAAAGGAAAATTAAACGGACTGATCAAAGACACCGCACCAATCGGCACCTGTTTCACAATGCCCTGATAGCCGGATGCTGCTGCAGTCACGGCCAAAGGCAGCATACGTCCCTGATCAATCTGGGTCACGGCATCTGCGGCAATCTGGAAAGTATTAATCAGACGTTCAACTTCGGCTTCGGCTGCTTTACGCGGCTTGCCCCCTTCTGCAATCAGAATTTCGGTCAATTCTTCATGAATCTCACGAAAACGGCGTACACAATGCAATAGAATTTTCTGTTTCTGGAACGGCTCCAAGGCGGCCATTTCAGCTTCTGCATCTACGGCAGACTGAATCGCCTGTTCCAGTATGTTGGCATCTGCCAAGGCGACACGGGCATACAGTTCGTGGTTATATTTATGCTTGACCTCTAGCCATTCACCCGTCTGAACGGCCTGACCGGCGACATATAATGCATACTCTTTCGCTTGTTGTGTGCTTCTCGCTACCATCTTATTGTCCTGCAAAATCCAAGGATATACATTTTTGAAATTCTCTATATCATGCACTTGCTACTCCATATTAAGAAGATGTTTTTAAGTAACCAGACACCTCCAATTTTAATAAAGCTTTAGGGAATAGAGCCATGCGCGCAAAAATACTCACCACCTTATTCTTCGGTTTTGGACTCAGTACGCTCAGTCATGCAGATGTGATTGGCGTGAAAGCGGATCTCAGCTACTGGGATTTTGACGGCTATAGCCAGGATAACAATTTCAAGCATGAGCTGGATCGACAAGGTACAGCACAACTATCTGTCGCTGTAGAACATCCGGTACCGTTATTGCCAAATGCCAAGATTAAATACGTCAATCTGGACAGCACCAGCGAACAGAGTTCTCCTGTCAATGCCTCAGATATCGAGCTGAACAATATTGACTATATTCTGTATTACGAATTGCTGGATACCATTGTGCATGCGGATATAGGTGCAGGTTTAACCAATCTGGATGGTACGGTAAAAAACCTGACTGCCGGCGCTTTCACTCAATACGATCTGGATGAATATAGTCCACTGCTCTATGCAACAGCCGGGGTTAAATTGCCATTTACCGGTATGAGTGCCAAAGCGGAAGCAGTTTACAGTCACGGCAGTGATACCCGTAAGACCGACGTACAGGCGGAACTGCAATATGATTTCATTGATAATCTGCTGGTCGATGTCGGTGCCAAAATCGGTTATCGCATCATGCAGGTAGATTTTGAGCAGGATCAACGTCCAGACTTACAGCTGGAATTTAAAGGTCCTTATATCGGTCTAGATATACATTTTTAATGCAATACAACCGGTTAAGCCTACAAAGCTCAATTTCTCTGCGCTGATGTAAGCCAAAGCGTACAGCAATAACCGCAATCTGCTGCTAGTGCGTTACCGGGATGTGTATTACTTTATAAACATAGAGAGCAGGATGCTCCGAAGACCTAAAAACAAGAAGAACATCGCAACACCAGGACGTGAGGTACGACAGGAGTTATACCTAAATCACGAGATACGAAAAAGCCCCGACAGGATGTCGGGGCTTTTTTTTCTGCCTATTATTTTATTTATCATTGCTTAACAGTTCCGAGCTAAAACTCCAACATTGTAAGAATCCCCTTGTTGTTAAGCTAAAAATCCTCACATTTTTTGGGAACAGCAATCATGGTAAAAAAGGTCCTCTTTATTACATCTAATCAAGGCATTGAACATGATGAACTCACTGAGCCTTTAAATTTTCTAAAGTCCAAAGGTTTTGAAGTGATTCATGCTGCCGAAAAAAATGAAGATGTCGCGACGGTCAAAGGTGATACCAAAGCTGCCACCCAATATACGCCGGATACCAGTCTTGAACACGTCGATCTGAATGATTATGATCTTTTGGTGATTCCCGGCGGTACAGTCAATGCGGATACCTTGAGAATCAATCAGGATGCGCAAAAAATCATTCAGCATTTTGCCGACAATCACAAACCGATTGCCGCGATCTGTCATGGGCCATGGACTTTGATTGATGCACAGCGCATCAAAGACAAAAATCTGACTTCATATAAGAGCATCAAGCTGGATCTGGAAAATGCCGGTGGGAAATGGGTCGATGAACAGGTTCACCGCTGCAATACCGGTGACTGGGTACTGATTACTTCACGCAATCCGGACGATTTACCGGCTTTCAATGAAGCGATCTTAAAAGAGCTTGAAGGCGAAGCTGCCTAAGCTCCTACACTAAAAAAAGAACCTCAGCATTGAGGTTCTTTTTTTATATTCAGACACCTCCGGCCAGACTTTTCAGATAAGCCACCACCTCTTTATTGCCTGCCATTTCAGCCAGCTCTAAAGCAGTATTTGGACTGCGATGTGCAATATCTGCGCCTTTGCTAACCAAAAGTTTGACCACTTCCAGATGATCATTTTCAGCGGCAGCCTGTAAGGCGCTATAGCCTTCTTCATCGGCAGAGTTGACGTCCAGCCCTTCCTGTAAGCCCTGCTCGACCTGTTCAACATCGCCTAAAGATGCCCAATACACCAGTTCAGGAAGATGCAGTTCATCATCATCTTCAGGGATTGGGGAGAATGAATTAAGTTTCATACGACGATACCCTAAATAATTTAGTAATAATTAAACATTGTACAATTTAAATCTCAAGTTTCTTTAAGTGCTCTTATCCATAAATATTTGTCATCGACTTTTCTCTCAGATTTTAATAATTTCATTTCAGGTATAAATAATTCTAGTTCGTTTTTTAAGTTTTCAATTTTTTCTTCTTCTAAATATGGTGCCTCATCGTATAACTTTAATAATTTCTCAGGATAGTCATCAATTTCAAGTAAATGTAACTTACTTAAATCATTTTGGAGGTATGTAGAAATTTTAGATTGCTTTTGAAGAAGATCAGTATAATAAGAAGATGTTGAGGAATTAATTGGTTGAGGAATTGCCCTAATCTGATTATCTAATTCTTTAGTTTTCTCACTTAAAGCAGCTCGTAAGCTCATAATTTTTTTAAAACTTAAATCCATACATAAGGTTTTAGCCCAAGGTTTTAAAACTTCCTGTATATCTTGTTCATTAGACCCGGTTTTTTTCATTATTTTTCTAATATCATCAGCAAATTGAATGAACTTTTCCGGTGTGGGAGCTCCATCAAATCTACCAATATTACTTTGAATTTCAACAAGAGTTTTAGCTGTTATAGCGGTCATTTCTTTAAGATAAATTAATGCATTATCAGCTTCCTCTAATTTTTTATCTAATTGTCTAGTTTTAGCTTCTACTCCTAATCCTTTTAATGACTCAAATCGGTCAATTGTTGCAGCAAATAACAATACCAACCCTGCTGTCAAAGAAGTAATCGCAATAGGTGCATTACCGGAATAAGAAGACCAAGTTCCTACACCTAAATTGATTAATCCAGCAATTAGCAGAAACCAGTTCGTTAAATTAAATAAGAAGCACTTATTCACTGATTCCCAATATTTTTTCATTATTTTTCCTACTTACTTATTATTTAAGATATTAATCTTTAAAAATTTTATAGACAATGAAAAGCCCCCTTTCGGAGGCTTCTTATTTAAAAACTTAGCTTTAAGCTTTAGATACTGCTGGTTCAATTGAACCAATCTTTTCAGATTCATTGTCATGCATGATCAACGCAACCGCAATTGCAGTAATCAGAACCGGCAAACCGACTGCCATAAAGTTGAAGTAAGCAGGCAGGTTCATACCAAGCAAACCACCAATCAGGATCGGCCCTACAATCGCGCCCATACGACCAATCGCAGAAGACCAGCCAATACCTGTCGAACGTACCGCAAGTGGGTAGAACTGTGCAACATAGCTATATAGCAACATTTGTGAACCAATCGACGCTGCACCCGCTAGGAATACCAAAATGTAAAGCAAGAACTGGTTAGATGCAAAGCCCATTGAGCTCATTACAATCGCACCCATCATGCCCAGAACCATCAGTACCGGTTTCAGGTGGAAACGATCCGCCAGAATACCACCACCCACAATACCTACAACCGCACCCACGTTCATCACCATCATGAACATCAGGCTGTTGTCCATCGAATAGCCCGCTGCCATCATCAACTTCGGCAACCAGCTGCTCAGTGCATACATGGTTAACAGACAAGTAAAGAACGCGACCCAGAACAGTAAGGTATTGACCGCACGACCACGACGGAACAAGCTGACCACGTTCGCTGCTTCAGGCACATTTTCCTGTGGCAAAGTAAGTACCGTGTTATCCGTTACTGTCAGATTTGGCGCCAGACGACGTACAATTTGGCGTGCTTCAGCCTGCTTGTTCTGCTTCACAATAAATGCCAGCGATTCAGGCAGGAATTTCCAGATTACCGGTAATAAAAATAATGGAATACCCGCGATAAAGAACATGATTTGCCAACCAAAACTTGGGGTAAACCATGAACCCAATAATGCAGCCATTACGCCACCGACTGCATAACCACTAAACATGGTGGTCACCAGCGTACTACGCATTTTTTGTGGAGCATATTCCGAAGTCAATGCCACCAGGTTTGGCATTACGCCACCAATACCAAGACCGGCAAGGAAACGTAAAATACCGAATTCGGTTGGGTTTGAAGCAAAGCCGCCGGCAAAGGTTAAACCACTAAATAATACAATACAGATCATGATCACTTTCTTACGACCGATCTTGTCCGCGAGGGAACCAAAGATCATCGCACCAAACATCATGCCGGCCAGTGCGGTACTTGCAAGCATTCCGGCCTGCACTGCACTTAAGCCCCAGTCTTGCATCAATAACGGTAAAACTACACCATTGATTGCGAGATCATAGCCATCAAATAAGATAATGAGTAAACACCAAGCAACTACATTGAAGTGGAAAGGCGTGAATTTCGCATTATCGACTACAGAATTTACATCTATTTTTTCCGTTGTCATCGTTCTCATCTCCCATGAGTACTTGTCCATAACATCTTGTTGAAGACTGAAGTCAATCTTCAATGTCAGGCAATATACGCAAGCGGGATTTAAGGCACAATAAGACTAATTGATATTCTGCTATGCTCTCGGAAATGTCATTTATTTGCGTGATATGTCACACTATTATTAATATAAACTTTTGAATAATTGATGTTTATTTTTTAATTCGCCCAATATTTAAGCTCTATTAATCCGCTTATTCTTTTGACCAATTGAATATTGATTTAATTTCATACTAAAGATATGAAAAAGCCCCTTTAAGTAAGGAGCTTTTTTAACTGAGTAGGTTAATTACGAGAGTTTAAATTTTGGCTGTTTTTAATTTTTTCACCATCACGCGACCAGGTTGTGGCTTACGAATCATTGAAATAGCGATGATACCAATAATACCTGGCATTGCTACCGCGATAAAGTTCCATTTATGTGGTAACTCCATACCAAGTAGCATACCAATTACGATTGGGCCAACAATTGCACCTGTACGCCCTACAGCAGAAGCCCAACCAATACCAGTAGAACGTACTGCAACAGGATAGTATTGAGCAACATAGCTATATAACAAGATACTGGTACCAATAGATGAGGCACCTGCTAAACTCACAAGTAAATAAATAACAGGGGTTGGAGAATTAAAGCCCAAACCAACCAAAGATAGTACACCGACAGTTAACATACTCATAAGAACAGGTTTAAAGTCAAAACGGTCTGCCAAAATACCGCCGCTAATGGTTCCGATCACGGCACCAATATTCAGTGCTAATAAGAACATTAAACTGCTGCCTAAAGAATATCCCGCTGCCATCATCAGTTTTGGTAGCCAGCTTCCAAGTGCGTAAAGCATGAGTAAGCACATAAAGAAAGCAATCCAAAATAAGAATGTTCCTGTGGCACGATTTTCTGTAAATAAAGCTTTTACTGATGCACTTTGGGTCTGATCAGCGCTAGCTAGAACCAGTTCAGTATCTGCTTGTATGTCTGCAGTTGGCTCGACTTGCTTGATAAAACGACGTGCTTCATTCACTTTTTGTTCTTTAACGAGGAAAGTTAAAGACTCAGGTAAGAACTTCCAAAAAAATGGAACAAAAAGTAAGGGAATACCTGCAATGAAGAACATAATTTCCCAACCAAAACTTGGTGTAAACCATGTACCGCATAATGCAGCCATAATACCGCCCACCGCATAACCACTAAACATGGTGGTTACCAGTGTGCTTTTTAAACGTTTAGGTGCATATTCAGACGTTAGAGCGACTAAGTTTGGTAATACACCACCAATCCCTAAACCAGCAATAAAACGTAAAATACCAAATTCTGTTGGATTAGTGGTAAATCCACCTAAAAATGTAAAAGCACTAAATAAAGAAACACAAATCAAGATAACTTTTTTACGACCAATTTTGTCTGCAAGCATCCCAAACAGCATGGCTCCAAACATCATGCCAGCGAGTGCTGTACTTGCAAGCATGCCTGCTTGAACAGCACTCATGCCCCACTCTTGCATAAGTAGAGGCAGAACGACACCGTTAATTGCTAAATCATATCCGTCAAATAGGACAATAAATAAACACCACAATACAATGCTTAAGTGAAATTTAGTGAATTTTGCTTGATCAATCACATCATTCACACTTACCGTGTTTGCTACTCGCTTCATGTTTTCTGCCATTTTTACTCACCTCCTGTGAGTTTTTTTCGTTGTTTTCAGCACGACACATGACCCTAACTCTTATTTATTATTTTTAATGATTCTTATCGCCATGTCTTCGCAACAACTTAGTTCAACACAGCTACTTTTCATGCAATATCCGACTAAAGTCTTACTTATTCCTTAAAATTCTAAACCCATGAGTCTAGTTTTTAATCAATATTCAACAGTTCCCACATTTATTTGACTAAATTCCACGCATAAAAAAATCCCCCTCTGCCTTGGCGGAGGGGGATTTT